>JAJUHG010000015.1 GCA_029267995.1 Micrococcales bacterium | reverse complement strand
CGGTGCCGTCCGTGCTCTGGCGACGTCTCGCGACCAACCAACGCCAGCGTCCGCACCTGCACGTGACGGTCGCCGCGTCGACCCTCCTCGGCCTTGACGACGCACCGGGCGAGCTGACCGGGTACGGGCCGGTCCCGGCCGACGTCGCACGGCTTCTCGCGACCGACGCGACGTGGCGAACGCTCCTGACGGATCGCGCGGGCACGGTGACGGCGGTCGGCGAGCGCACCTACCGTCCGGGCGCGGTGCTGACCCGCCATGTCGCGGCGCGGGACCGCACGTGCACCTTCGTCGGGTGCAGCCGGCCCGCCTTCCAGTGCGACATCGACCACCGGGTCCCGTTCTCGGCCGACCGCCCGGCCACCGAGCAGACGCACCCCGACAACCTGCACGCGCTGTGCCGCTTCCACCACAACCTCAAGACACTCCACGGCTGGGTGCCCGAGCACGACCCCGGGACGGGCGCGACGACGTGGACCTCACCGATCGGCACCCGCCGCGCCCGAGGCCCCGAGCCTCCCCTCCCGCCGTGGGAGTCGTGGCTCGAGGAGCTCGCAGAGCATCGAGCAGGCTCACCGTGCCCGTGCGCGGGGCCCACCCAGGTCGCGCGGGCCGCTCTCGATCGCCTTGACCATGACGACGAGCGCCAGGACGGCCCGACGCCTGCGCGACCTCCCGGCGGTCTCCGACAGGCCGAGGCGCCCGGCGATCTCCCGGGCACGGATCCCCCGCCGCCGTTCTAGCTCAGGTCATGCGCGGGATGGACACGTCTGACCACCTGTGCAACCGAGCGCATGGCTCCCCTGGCCCCAGACTCCCCGGGTGACCTCAGTCGACCCAGGCGAACAGCGGCTCACCGGCGGCGATCCGTTCCCCCGGCTCGGCGATCAGACGCACCTCGCTCGAAGCCACACCGAGCGCGAGCACGGGGCACATCGGGCTGCGTCCCCCGGCAGCGACGTGCGCGGGCGACCAGGTCACGAGCAGGTCACCGAGCAGCACCTGCCGACCGAGCTCGGTGTGCACCGTGAAGCCCTCACCCTTGAGCTCGACCGTGTCGAGCCCGAGGTGGACGAGCACCGGACGGTCCCGGCGCCCCTCGACGAGCACGACGGCCGCGTGCGGGTGCAAGGACCCGACGGTCCCCGCGACCGGCGCGACCGCGTCAAGATCACCGTCCGCGTCAGGAAGCACCGCAAGACCGGGCCCGAGCATGCGGGTCGCAAACACCTCGTCCGGCACGTCCTCGAGGCCGACGACCGTGCCCGGGACCGGCGCGCAGACGAGCGTCACGCCTCAGCGCAGCTCGTCGAGCTGGGCAGCGAGGTCGTCCGCCTCCGGCCCGACGATCACCTGCACGACACGCCCCGACCGCACGACCCCGAACGCTCCCGTCGCCCGCAGGCGGTCCTCGCTCACGAGCGAGGGGTCGCTCACCTCGACACGCAACCGCGTGATGCACGGCTCGAGGTCGACGATGTTCTCGTCGCCACCGAGCGCCGCGAGGATCTGCTCAGCCTTGCTCATCGCACACTCCAGGTCGTCGTCCGGCACACGCACGTGGCGTGCCCCACACTCCAGCGTAGTCCGCGGCGCTCGCCCGCGGGCACCTATGCTCGACCCTGATCGGGTCGACCCCTCGAGCGACTCGCAGCAGGATCGGGCCGATCGCCGAACCGGGAGCGCCCGCGGCGCGTCCGGTCACGAGCTGAGCACGAGGACAGTGCCGCGCACCCGCGGCGAGGAAGGGGCCCGATGTCGCTGGGCGACGAGCAGCACGGTCCCGCGCCCCGAGGCGAGAGCACCCCGGCCCCCGGCGGCAGCTCGCGCCCCTCGAACGCCTCCGCCGGGCGGCGCGTCCTGCACGGCATCCCCGCGAGCCCGGGGCGCGGCGCGGGCCCCGTGGTCGTCCTGCCCGCACCCGTGAGCGAACCGCCCGCCGGGGTCCGACTCGCCCCCGGTGCCGACGTCGAGCGCGCGGTGGCCCGCATCGACGAGGCGTCCGCCCAGGTCCAGGCCGCCCTGCGTGCCGCCGCCGAGCTCACCGAGGGCGAGGCCCGCGACGTGCTCGCAGCGACCGCGACGATGGCCGCCGACCCGACGCTCCTCGACGACGCCCGCACCCGCGTGCGCACCGAGCTGCTCGTCCCCGAGCGCGCGGTGTGGGAGGCCGCGGTGCGGGTCGCCGCCCAGTTCGAGGAGATCGGTGGGTACCTCGCCGAGCGTGCGAGCGACGTCGCCGATGTGCGCGACCGCCTCGTCGCCGCGCTCACCGGACGCCCCGCTCCGGGCCTGCCCGTGCGGGCCGAGCCGTTCGTCCTCGTCGCCGACGACGTCCCGCCCGCGCTCGCCGCACGCCTCGACCCCGGGCAGGTCGTCGCGCTCGTGACGCAGTCCGGCGGCCCCACCGCACACACCGCGATCCTCGCCCGTGCGCACGGCATCCCCGCGGTCGTCGCGACCCGCGGGCTCCTCGACACCCTTGCCGACGACGACGTCGTCCTCGTCGACGGTTCGCTCGGCACGGTCCGCCTCGACCCGGGCGTCGACGAGATCGCCGAGGCGGTCGCGCACGGGCGGCGCACCCGTCGCTTCGAGGGCGAGGGACGCACCGCAGACGGGCACCGGGTGCGGCTGTTCGCGAATGTCGGGGACCCGCGCGACGCCGCGGCCGCGGCCGCGGCTGGCGCGGAGGGCATCGGGCTGTTCCGCACCGAGTTCTGCTTCCTCGACCGCGACACCCCGCCCTCGCTCGCCGAGCAGGTCGAGGCGTACCGCTCGGTCCTGCGACACTTCCCCGGCAAGCGCGTCGTCGTGCGCACGCTCGACGCGGGAGCGGACAAGCCTCTGCCGTTCCTCACCGACGGGGCCGAGCCGAACCCCGCGCTCGGGGTGCGCGGCCTGCGCACCGCCATGACGCACGCCGAGGTGCTCGAGACCCAGCTCGAGGCGATCGCGCTCGCCGCGCAGGCCGAGGACGCCGACGCGTGGGTCATGGCGCCGATGGTCGCGACCGTCGACGAGGCGCAGGACTTCGTCGAGGCGGCGACCCGGCACCGGCTCGACCGTGCGGGCGTCATGGTCGAGGTGCCGAGCGCCGCGCTGCTCTCGGGACAGATCCTCGCGCACGCGACGTTCGCCTCGGTCGGCACGAACGACCTCACGCAGTACGCGATGGCGGCTGACCGCCAGCTCTCGGCGCTCGCCGAGCTCGCCGACCCGTGGCAGCCCGCGGTGCTGCACCTCGTCGCTGCGACGTGCCGCGGCGGAGAGCTCCAGGGCCGCCCGGTCGGCGTGTGCGGCGAGGCGGCGGCCGACCCTGCGCTCGCGGTCGTCCTCGTCGGGATGGGCGTGGCCTCGCTGTCCATGACGCCCGCGGCCCTCGGCGACGTCGCTGCGATGCTCTCCCGGGTGCGGCTCGACGAGGCGCAGCGTCTGGCTCGTCTCGCCCTCGGCGCGGCGAGCGCGGCGGACGCCCGTGCGATCGTGCTGCGCGAGCTCGAAGGCTGACCGGGCCGACCCCACGCCGGGCGATGAGAGAATCGACCACGTGACTGTCTCGTTCTACGACGCCGTCGGCGGCCGCAAGACCTTCGAGCGGCTCGTGGCCCGGTTCTACGAGGGGGTCGCGAGCGACGAGGTTCTCGAGCCGATGTACCCCGAGGAGGACCTCGGCCCCGCAGCCGAGCGCCTCACGATGTTCCTCGAGCAGTACTGGGGCGGCCCCACGACCTACTCCGACCAGCGCGGCCACCCCCGCCTGCGCATGCGCCACGCCCCGTACCACGTCAACCCCGACGCCCGGGACCGCTGGCTCAAGCACATGCGCACGGCCCTCGACGAGCTCGGCTTGCCGCCGATGTACCACGCCCAGCTCTGGGACTACCTCGAGCGGGCCGCGCACTCGCTCGTCAACACCTTCGAGGAGACCCCATGACAGGCGCCATTCCCGGTGAGGAGCCGTCCGGCAACGAGCCGCGCGACCCCGTCACGACGCTCCTCGACACCCTCGACCTCGACCGTGAGGGCCCCGACGTGTTCACGGGCGGTTCCCTGCCCCAGCTCAACGGGCGCATCTACGGGGGCCAGGTGCTCGCGCAGGCGATCCTCGCCGCGGGTCGCACGATCGAGCACGACCGTCTGCCGCACTCGATGCACGGCTACTTCCTGCGGCCCGGCGCGCTCGACGTGCCGATCCGCTTCGAGGTCGAGCGGATGCGTGACGGCCGTTCCTTCTCGGCCCGGCGCACCCATGCGATCCAGCACGGCAAGCCGATCCTGTCGCTCGCGGCGTCCTTCCAGGAGAACCAGCCGGGCATCGAGTTCGCGCACGAGGCCCCCGAGGTGCCCGCGCCGGAAGAGGTGCCCTCGGCGCACGAGCAGCTCAGCGCGGTCGACCACCCGGTCGCCCGGTTCTGGGTATCCCAGGCGGCGTTCGACCTGCGCCACGTCGCAGGGTCGCTCTTCCTCTCCCCTGCCGAGCGGGCCGAAGGGCGCCAGCTCGTGTGGCTGCGCGCGCGGCGTCCGATCGAGGGCGACCAGCTGTTGCACCGGGCGCTCCTCGCGTATGCGTGCGACATGATCATGCTCGAGCCCGTGCTGCGCCGTGGCGGTCTCTCGTGGCAGACCGAGGGCCTGTCGATGGCGAGCCTCGACCATGCGATGTGGTGGCACCGGGACGTCCGGGTCGACGAGTGGCTGCTGTTCGTCCAGTACTCCCCGAGCGCCCAGGGCGGGCGCGGCCTCGGCGGGGCACGGGTCTACCACGCGGACGGCACGCTCGTGGCCTCGATGGCGCAGGAAGGGATGATCCGGGTCCCCCACGCCTGATCCGCCGTGCGAGCGCGGGCACCGTCCCGCACACTCGGGGCATGCGGCTCAGGAGATCCGACCCCGACGGGCCCGGCTGGACCCGAAGGCGGTCCGGTCGCGGCTTCACGTACCTCGACGCCGAGGGAGCACGGCTCGCCGACGACGACGTCGCCCGGGTCGTCGAGCTCGCGATCCCGCCCGCGTGGCAGGACGTGTGGATCTGCCCCTTCCCGAACGGTCACATCCAGGCGATCGGCACCGACGACGCCGGGCGGCGCCAGTACCTGTACCACCCGCAGTGGCGGGCGCGGCGCGACCGGCTCAAGCACGACCACGTGCTCGATGTCGCCCGTCGTCTGCCCAGGGCGCGCGAGCGGGTGCATGCGGACCTCCAGCGCGAGGGTCTGCCACGCGAACGGGTCCTCGCTCTCGCCTTCGCGCTGCTCGACGTCGCCTACCTGCGCATCGGCAACGAGTCCTACGCGCGCGACAACGGCTCGTACGGGCTGTCGACCTTGCGGCGCACGCACGCGAAGGTCGTCGACGTCGTCGGTGGGACGGGCGAGCCCGAGACGGGTGCCTCGGGCATCGCGGCGGCGGGGGCGAGCGACGAGGAGGCGGTGCGTCAGGCGATCCGCCTGCGCTTCCCCGCGAAGTCCGGCAAGCGCGCCGAGATCACGATCGACGACCCCGACCTCGTGGGCGTCATGACCGCGCTCGTCGAACGCCCCGGGCGCGGCGGCCGGCTCCTGGTGTGGAGCGAGAGCGACAACCAGGCCGAGGCGCCATGGCACGAGGTGTCGAGCTCGGACGTCGGGACCTACCTGCGCGAGGTGCTCGGCGAGGAGGCGACCCCCAAGGACTTCAGGACATGGCACGCGACGGTCCTCGCCGCGCGTGGGCTCGCGGCCCACGGTGACCCGCCCCGCGCGCAGGCCGCACGGCGCAAGGTCGTCGCCGAGGTCGTCCGGGAGGTGTCCGCCGAGCTCGGCAACACCCCCGCGGTGTGCCGCGCGTCCTACATCGACCCGCGCGTGATCGACCGGTGGGAACGCGGCGAGACGATCGGCCGACCCCGGACCCTCGAGGGCGCCGAGCGCAAGGTCCGCGCCCTGCTGTCCTGACAGTCCTGCTGTCCTGACAGTCCTGCCGTCCAGACCGACGAGCACCTGCTCACCCGGGGATCTGGACCTCCTGCCCGACGACGCCGCTCGGGGACACGAGGATCCGAGCGCCCCGGCGCGGGTCGAGACCCGGTTCGGTGAGCAGCTCGCGCAGCACGTCGAGCGGGACGTCGGGGTCGAGGAGCACCTCGGCGACCCGGTCGACGAGCCCGTGGTCGTCGCTGCGGCGCAGCGGCCGGGTGAGCATCGCGCCCCACGTGTCCCACAGGAGCGTCTCGACGCCCGCGAGGTGCGCGAGCTCGAGCAGGACGTAGTTGCGCACGTAGTACGCACCCGCGAAGGGAAGCTCGGGCCCCGCGCCGAAGTCCAGGATCTGCTCCTCGTCGATCCGACCCGCACGGTGGTCGAGCCACACCTGAGCCGCGGTGCGGAACGCGCCCGGGTCGAGGTCCCGCATGTCGAGCCCCGCATGGACGGGTGGGAGCTGCGGGTCAGCCCGCACCCAACGCACACCGTCGAAGTGCTCGAGCACGACGTGGTCGTACCAGAAACCCTCCCCGAGGTACCCCGCGAAGCCCACGCGCGAACGGGCAGGAACCCCGTGGTGGCGCAGGGCCGCGACCGCGAGCACGGTGAGGTCCCGGCAGCAGCCCACGAGCCGCTGCTCGGGCGCGCGCGGGACGTCGAGCGGGGCCGGGTCACGCTCGAGGATCGCCCCGAGCATGTCCTCGACCCCGCGCAGGTCGAGCTCGGCGCGCCGCTCGCGGGAGAAGCTCAGCCCTGAGGCGACGTAGTGCGAGACGTGGCCCGCGACCACGCGGCACACCTCGGACGGGTCGGCAGGGACCGCGTCGAGCAGCGGAGCGTGCCGACCCGGGTCGGTGATCGGGCTGTGGGCGGCCCACGCGGCGGGACCAGTCCCGAGCGCGCTCACGGGACGAAGGGGAACGCGACGTCGACGACCTCGTCGGACTCCTTTGCGGTGTCCCACGGGCCGAAGTACACCTCGCGGGGCGCACCGGCCATCTGGTGCCCGTGCTCGCGCAGCCACCGGGCGACCGCGTCGAAGGCGTGCATGATCTCGAGGTTCAGCACCTGTCCCTTCGTGACCCGCGCGAAGGCCTCGGTGCGGGCCGGCTCGACCCGGACGGTGACGTCGTCGGCGGGCTCGATCGTCCCCGTGAACGGGACGCACACCTCGACCGTGCCCTCGACGTCGGGCGTGATCATCGAGTGGTAGAGCACGAGCTCGTGGCCCACCTCGTGGCCACCTTGCGCGGCGATGAGCTTGCGCAGCCGCGTGCTCGTGGCGGGGATGAAGCTGTTCAGCTCGGACTGCAGGACCTGGGCGGACACGGTCGCGACCTGCTCGGCCGCGACCTCGCGCGTACGGACGTCGAACATCGGAGGGGCTCCTTCGCTCAGCTTGACCTGGAGATAGGCGACGAGCCCCGCCCGGCGTCGCAGCACCGTCTCCTGCTCCTGCCACCAGGCCCGCAGCCGCGCCGGGCTCGGGTCGGTGAGGAACTGGGCCACCTCGGCGAGCGGCATGTCGAGCTCGCGCAGCAGCCCGACGAGCCGAGCCTTCGTGACCTGCTCGGGACGGTAGAAGCGGTAGCCGGTGACCGGGTCGACGTGGTCCGGGGGGAGCACGCCGACCTCGTCGTACCAGCGCAGCGCCTTGACGGTCAGGCGCGTGCGCCGGGCCATCTCGCCGATCGTCAGGCGATCGGACCGGTCCGAGGCTTCGTCCATGACCCCACCCTGGACCCTCCCGTCACGGGAGGGTCAAGCCCTGCGTCGGTGCGTGACCGGGTCCTCGACGAACGGCTCCCACGCGGCTCGCTCGGCCTCGCCGAGCCGGCGCGGGGCCCCCGTGCGCGAGTCGAGCATCACGAGCACCGAGGTCGCCCGGACGAAAGGTGCGCGCGGGGCGCCGTCGTCGGCCCGCGTCGCGGGGTCGGTGCTGCCGTCGTAGATCTCGTAGCAGATGTCGATGCTCGCCCCGCCGAGGTGCCCGACCCACAGCTCGACGACGACGCCGTCGCGCAGGTGCCCGAAGGGCGCGAGGTACTCGACCTCGTGCTTCGCGACGACCGTCGTGGTCTGCGAGCCGGGCCCCGCGTGCAGGACGGCCGTCGGGTACTCGGGCTCCCCCTCGCCCGGGTGCCAGAAGGCCGCGACACGCGCCTCCTCGAGCAGGCGCAGCACCGCGACGTTGTTGACGTGCCCGTACGCGTCGAGGTCCGCCCAGCGCACCGCGACGGGGATCGCGAGCCGTGCCACGCCTCAGTCCCGCGTGAGCTTGCGGTACGTGACCCGGTGCGGGCGCGCCGCGTCGGCGCCCAGGCGCTCGACCTTGTTCGCCTCGTAAGCCTCGAAGTTGCCCTCGAACCAGTACCACTGCGCGGGGTTCTCCTCGGTGCCCTCCCACGCGAGGATGTGGGTCGCGACGCGGTCGAGGAACCACCGGTCGTGCGAGACGACGACGGCGCAGCCCGGGAACTCGAGCAGCGCGTTCTCGAGCGAGCCGAGAGTCTCGACATCGAGGTCGTTCGTGGGCTCGTCGAGCAGGAGCAGGTTGCCGCCCTGCTTGAGCGTGAGCGCGAGGTTGAGCCGGTTGCGCTCACCGCCCGAGAGGACGCCCGCAGGCTTCTGCTGGTCCGCGCCCTTGAAGCCGAACGCCGCGACGTACGCCCGCGAGGGCATCTCGACGTTGCCGACCTGGATGTGGTCGAGCCCGTCGGAGACGACCTCCCACAGGGTCTTCTTCGGGTCGATCCCGCCGCGGGACTGGTCGACGTAGGAGATCTTGACCGTCTCGCCGATCTTGAGCTCGCCGCCGTCGAGCGGCTCGAGGCCGACGATCGTCTTGAAGAGCGTGGTCTTGCCGACGCCGTTGGGGCCGATGACGCCGACGATGCCGTTGCGCGGGAGCGTGAAGCTCAGCCCGTCGATCAGGACACGGTCGCCGAAGCCCTTGCGCAGGTCCTTCGCCTCGATGACCACGCTGCCCAGGCGCGGGCCCGGGGGGATCTGGATCTCCTCGAAGTCGAGCTTGCGCGTGCGCTCGGCCTCGGCAGCCATCTCCTCGTAGCGGGCGAGACGGGCCTTGGACTTCGTCTGGCGGCCCTTCGCGTTCTGACGCACCCACTCGAGCTCTTCCTTGAGGCGCTTGGCGAGCTTCTCGTCCTTCTTGCCCTGGACCTTCAAGCGCTCGGCCTTCTTCTCGAGGTAGGTCGAGTAGTTGCCCTCGTAGGGGTAGAGGCGGCCGCGGTCGACCTCGCAGATCCACTCCGCGACGTGGTCGAGGAAGTACCGGTCGTGGGTCACGGCGAGGATCGCGCCGGGGTACTTCGCGAGGTGCTGCTCGAGCCAGAGCACCGACTCGGCGTCGAGGTGGTTCGTGGGCTCGTCGAGCAGCAGCAGGTCGGGCTTCTCCAGGAGCAGGCGGCACAGCGCGACGCGGCGGCGCTCACCACCGGAGAGCTTCGTGACGTCCGCGTCGGGCGGCGGGCAGCGCAGCGCGTCCATCGCCTGCTCGAGCTGGGCGTCGAGGTCCCACGCGTCGGCTGCGTCGATCGCCTCCTGGAGCTTGCCCATCTCCTCGAGCAGCGCGTCGTAGTCCGCGTCGGGCTCGGCCATCTCGGCCGAGATCTCGTTGTAGCGGTCGAGCTTGCCCTTGATCTCCGCGACGCCGAGCTCGACGTTGCCGAGCACCGTCTTGGTCTCGTCGAGCGGCGGCTCCTGCTGGAGGATGCCGACGGTGTAGCCGGGCGCGAGACGCGCCTCACCGTTGGACGGCTGGTCGAGGCCCGCCATGATCCGCAGGATCGTCGACTTGCCCGCGCCGTTCGGTCCGACGACGCCGATCTTCGCCCCGGGGAGGAAGTTCAACGAGACGTCGTCAAGGATGACCTTGTCGCCGTGCGCCTTGCGCGCCTTGTACATGGTGTAGATGAACTCAGCCACACCCCCCAGCCTATCGGTCCGGGCGAGCTCGGTCGTCGCCCCGGTCGCGACGGAGGTGCTGTCTTGGAGGTCGCCGTCAGTCGACGCCGTCAGTCGTCGAGCATGACGTCGGGCTCGAGGCCATCTACGAAGATCTCGCTCAAGCCCTGACGGTAGCCGCGCGCCCCGCCGCACGCGGCGGGGCGCGACGGGTCAGAACACGGGCGTGAGGTCCCGCTCGGTGGCCTCCTGGTCGGTGTCCTGCTGGGCGGTGTCCTCCTGGGTGGTGCTTTGCTGGGCGGCGTCCTGGTGGGCGGTGTCCTGGGCCTCGTCCGCCGCCTCCTCGCTCGTGCCCTCCGCGAGCTCCTCGGCGCCCGTGACGTCGACGACGCCCTCGGGGCCGGACTCGTAGCGCACGCGCGTGAAGCTCGCCTCGCCGCGCGTGAGGTCGTGCCCGATCGTCTGGGCGTGGATGACCTGCCGCGAACGGGGACCGTCGTCGGACTTCCACTCCTCGAGCAGCAGGCGGCCCGAGACCGTCACGGGGTGACCCTGCTTGATCGAGCTCGTGACGTTGCGCGCGAACTTGCCGAACACCTTGACGTCGAACCACTGCGTGACGCCGTCGACCCACGTCCCGGCGGGCGTGCGCCGCCGCGGGGTCGACCCCACGCGCAGCGTCGCCCACTCGTTGCCCTCGTTCGACACGCGAAGCTCAGGGTCACGTGCGACCCACCCCGTCACGGTCACGTAGATGTCGTTCATGCTGCCTCCTGGATCGGGACCGGACGCACCGGTCGGTGTCCGCACGAGGCTGCACGCGCCGGTCAGGGCGTGCCGGGACCGGGTCCGGGGGCTGTGGACGGTGAGGTGCTGCCCGAGGGCCGGATTCCGTCAGAGGGCTTGGTGCCGTCAGAGCGCTCGGTGCCCTCCGGGCGTGGGCCCGGCTCTGGCGCCAGGCGCCGTGCGCTGAGTGGTTCACCCGCGAGCTCGCGCACCCGGCGGTGCTCGTCGAGCACGCGCGAGGTCGGCGCGACGAGCTGCTCGGAGACGACGCCCGCGAGTGCCGCGCGCCCGTCCCGCCGCACGGTCGCCGCACGCTTTCGCGCGGACCACCGGCGCACCGCGAGCGCGGTCGGCGTGAGCACGAGCCCGCACCCGAGCGCGACGAGCGCCGTGAGCACCGCCGGTCCCCATCCGGGCGCGACGAGACCGCCCCCCGAGACCACCCCCATGAGGACCGTGCCGAGCACGACCGAGCCCGCCGCGAGCGCCGCGAGCCACGCCGCGCCCGCGAGCACCTGGACGACCCCCGCGGCACGCGAGGGCCGGGCCTGCGTCTCGACCCCGTGCAACGCGTCGTCGAAGGCCCGCGCGAGCACGCCGACGGGCGGCAGCGCCTCGCCGAGCGCCGCGGCCCACCGCGACGTGAGCCCCGCCTCGAGCTGGTCGAGCCAGCGCGAGCGGGCGAGCTGGACCGTGTCGTGCCCGACCGCCCCGAACTCCGGCACGCGCACGTCGTTGCCGCGCACGACCGCCTCGACCGCGTCCGCGATCACCTCGAGACCAGCCGCCTCGGCGACCGCATCGACGAACTGCTCCTGCGGGAAGGTCGCGGGCTCGCGCCGCGAGACCTGGCTCGAGACGAGTGCCGCGGCGTCGTGCAGCTCGGCCCCCGCGCGCTCGGCCGCGACCGAGCGCCGTCCGACCACGGCTGCAAGACGCGCCCGGAGCGTGTCGATGCCCTCGCCCCGACGCGCCGAGACCGCGAGCACCGGCACCCCGTCGAGGCCGTCCTCGGCGAGCAGCCGCCCGACGTCCGCGACGAGCGGGGCCCGTTGGTCCTCGGGCACCGTGTCGACCTGGTTGAGCACGACGAGCATCGCCGCCTCGTGCGCCTCGAGCCGGCGCAGGTAGCCGGTGTGCAGCGCGTCGTCGGCGTACTTCTGGGGGTCGACGACCCACACGAGCAGGTCCGCCATGGGCAGCAGCCGGTCGACGACGGCGCGGTGTGCAGGGTCGACCGAGTCGTGGTCGGGCAGGTCGAGCAGGACGAGCCCACGCAGGGCAGCCTCGTCGTCGCCGAGCAGGTCGCTCTCCCGCTCGATGCGCCGGTCGTGCTCGACACCGAGCCACTCGAGCAGCGGGTCCGCCTTGCCGCCCCACGTGCACGCGGTGACCTTGGACGTCGTCGGGCGGGTCACGCCGACGTCGGCGAAGTCGAAGTCCGACAGTGCGTTGAACAGGCTCGACTTGCCCGAGCCGGTCCCGCCGACGAGCGCGACGACGGTGTGGTCGACACCGAGCGCGAGGCGCTCGCGCACCCCCGCGAGCCGCGCGGTCACCTGCTCGACGACGCGGGGGTCGATGCGGTCGCCCCCGATCTCGAGAGCGCGCTCGATCTCGCTCGCCCGGTGCTCGAGCTCGGCGGTCACCGGTCGCGCGCTCGGCCCGCCCTCGCGGTGCAGCTGGGGTGCGTTCACGTCGCCGCCTTGAGCACCGCAAGGCGCAGCCGCAGGGTCGCGGCCGCGTCCTCGGCGAGGTGCGGGGTCGCGAGCACGCCGACGACGGCATCGAGCTCACCGCGCGAGATCTCGTCCGTACGCTCGAGGAGCTGGGTGCGCACCGTGCGGACGGCCTCGTCGATCGCCGGGCCGGCGAGCATGCGCGCGAGCTCCCCCGCGGGCCCCAGACCAGCCCCGGCCGCGAGGGCGAGCGCCTCGAGGCCACCGTCACCGAGCGCGGCCTGCGCGCGCCGCCAACGGCGTTGCTCCTTGCGGTCGACGACGGCGTCCGCCGCCGCACGCACCGCGTGCCGGGCGCTCGCGACCCAGTCGGTCGCGGACTCCTCGGCCTGCACGGCACGCGCCCCACGGCGCAGCTCGACGGGGTCGGGCCCCTCGCCCGCGCTCGAGCGCCACATCTGCACGACGCTCCGGCCGACCGCCCCCCGCGCCTCGAGGTGCGCCTCGAGCGCCTCGGCGACGAGCTCGCCCGCGGTGTAGAAGGACACGCGCGCTGCGGCGCGCAGGTCAGCCACGAGCGACTCGAGGGCCCGTGCGCGGACCTTCCCGGCCCGCGCACCCCCGCGCACCCGACCCCTCCGCGAGACGACGTCGGCGAGCGGGGCGCCCGCCGCGGTCAGCTGGGCCCAGCGCGAGTGCGCGGTCCCCGCCGCAACCTCTCCCTCGACGACCCGCCCGCGCGCGGACGCAGCAGGTGCCTCGACGACGGCCGCGAGCTCCGAGCGCACCACATGCGCGGCATCGGCCTGCGCCTGGACTGCTTCCGCGAGCGCGTCGACCCACGGGCGCAGCATCGCGAGCGACCCGCGCAGCGTGCGCGCGATGACCGAGCGAGCCCGGTCAGGACCGGCGAGCATCGTGAGCCAACGCTTGACGGGCGCGACCTGGCCCGCCTCGAGCAGCCCCTCGTGGGGGCCCGCGTCGGCGACCACGAACAGCGGGACGCTCGCCATGCCTCGCGCGCGCAGCCGCGAGAGCAGGTCACCGCGCACGGTCGTCAGCGCCTCGGGCGGGACCCGGTTGAGGACCATCGCGATCGACGCGCCGCGCGCCATCGCGTCGTCGAGGATGCGCCACGGCAGCGCGTCGCCGTAACGGGCCGCGGTCGTGACGAACAGCCACAGGTCGGCCGCCTCGAGCAGGCGGTGGGCGATCTGCCGGTTCGACTCGAGGACCGAGTCGATGTCGGGAGCGTCGAGGAGCGCGATCCCGGGCGGGACGGCCTCGTGCGCGACGACCTCGACCGCGTCGAGCACGGGGTGGTGCGCGAGGAGCTCGCCGTCGTCGGGGTGATGCGCGAGCACGGGGCGACGCGTCGTGGGCCGCAGCACGCCCGCCTGGGTCACCTCGGTGCCGAGCACCGAGTTCACGAGGGTCGACTTGCCCGCCCCGGTCGAGCCTGCGACGACGACGATCGCGGGCGCGGACAGGTCAGCGAGGCGTGGCAGGAGGTGGTCGTCGAGCTGGTCGAGGAGCCGCACGCGCGACTCGCGTGCCTCCGCGACGCCCTCGACGTCGAGCGGGAGCTCGGTCGCCGCGACGTCCCGGCGCAGGTCCCGCACCGCGTCGAGCAGGCGCGCGGGCACCGTGATCTGGCCGCCGGGGCCGACGGCGGCGAGCCCGGCCGACCCGCCCGTCGTGGGGGGCCCAGCCTCGGGGTCCGTCGTCGCAGCACTCACACGGCTATCTTCGCTGGTCGCGGCCCCCCGGACCAACCTGCCGCGCCCGCCGAACGCTCCCGCGTACCCTGGGACGCGGCCGCACCGCGCGGTGCGGCCACGCCCCTGTAGCTCAATGGATAGAGCAACGGCCTTCTAATCCGTAGGTTGCAGGTTCGAGTCCTGCCGGGGGCGCCGCTCATACGAGACCGAGCTCGCGGGCCCGGCGCAGTGCCGCTCCGCGTTCGTTGACCCCGAGCTTGGCGTAGATGCGCAGGGTCTGCTTCTTGACGGTGTTGACCGAGACCGTGAGCGCTGCCGCGACCGCGGGCAGCGTGTCGTGGACCACGAGGTGCTCGAGGACGACGCGTTCGCGCGGGGTCAGGTGCACGAGCGGGACGGGCTCGGGGACGTCGAGGCGCAGCTGGGCGACGTCGTCGAGCACGGCCGCGAGCGTCGGGGAGACCGCCCGCGCAGGTCGGGCGCCCGTGGGTACCGTGGGCGCATGGAACGCACCGTCCTCGTCACGGGCGCAAGCTCAGGCCTCGGCGCCGAGATCGTGCGCAGCTTCGCCGACGACGGCGCCCTCGTGGTCGCCGCGGCGCGTCGCCTCGACCGGGTCGCGGCGCTCGCGGCCGAGCTCGGGGACACCGTGCTCGCGCTCGAGCTCGACGTGCGCGAGCGGCGCGCCGTGACCGAGGCGCTCGCGGCACTCCCGCCACGCTTCGCGACGATCGACGTCCGGGTCAACAACGCGGGGCTCGCGCTCGGCGTCGAGCCCGCGCACGAGGCCGACCCCGAGGAGTGGCAGCGCATGATCGACACGAACTGCTCGGGCCTGCTGCACTGCACGTACGCGGTGCTCCCCGGGATGGTCGAGCGCGGTCGCGGGCACGTGATCAACATCGGTTCGACCGCGGGCACCTACCCCTACCCCGGCGGGAACGTGTACGGCGCGACGAAGGCCTTCGTGCACCAGCTCTCGCTCAACCTGCGCGCCGACCTGCACGGCACGGGCGTGCGCGTGACGTGCGTCGAGCCCGGCCTCGTGGGCGGGACCGAGTTCTCGACCGTGCGCCTGCGCGGGGACACCGAGCGGGCCGCCGAGGTGTACGAGGGCGCTGAGGCGCTCACGCCGCACGACGTCGCCCAGGCGGTGCTGTGGGCCGCGACGCAGCCCGCGCACGTCAACGTCAACGTGATCGAGCTCATGCCCGTCTCGCAGAGCCCAGCTGGCCTGCGCGTGCACCGCGCCTGACCTGCTGCGACGCGGCTCGCGCGGGGCGGGCGGGTCGCGTGCCCCGGGGATTGTCGGGGGGTCGCCGTACGGTGGCTTTCGTCCGAATCGCCCGGGAGTCGAGCAGGAGGTCGCGAACCGTATAAATGCCGTGACAACGCGATCGTCCGTCGCCAGGATGGGGACCGCTGCGGCATTCGGGGACCGGGCCAGGTCCCACACTCCACCACCCACCATGCACGGAGCCACCGGACTCCGGACGGTTCCGTGCGCCTTCAGGAAGGTCAGACCATGCATCCCGAGACACTGCTCATGGTTGCTCGCGTCGAGCACCAGCAGCGTGTCGCCGAGGCGACTCGACTGCATCAGGTCGTGCGCGCCCTCGCCGGGCGTCGCAAGGCCGTCCGACCTGGGCGCGTGAGCGCCGCACCCGTCGTCGTGACGTGCGACGGCACGCAGTGCGCCCAGGCCGTGCCACGATGGGCCACGTGAACCGACCAGAACCGAGCACCCGGTGCCGGGGGTCCCGCGAGGAGCGGATCGCCCCCGGCACCGTCATGCTCGGGCCCGGGGCGCGCTGATGGGCCGCCGCGCGCGGCGGGCGGCCCCGAGCCCCGAGGCACGACTCGGCTGGGGCGAACGGCTCCTGCTCGCCCTCGGGGCTCTCGGCGCGACGCTCCTCGGCGTCGTGTGGGCCGGCGGCGGCTGGCGCACGGGCCTCCTGGCCGGTGCTGGCGCCGCGGTGCTCGTGCTCGGCGCGATCGCGCTCGCAGCGACGATGCCCGCGCGCCCTTCCGAGCGCGACGAATGACCTCCCCCTCCCCGTCGACCTCTAGGCTGTGCCCGTGACCTCCGCCCCCACGACCTCCGGCGCCAACGGGCGCATCGTCTGGATCGACTGCGAGATGACGGGCCTCGACACGGTGCACGACGCCCTCGTCGAGGTCGCCGTCGTCGTGACCGACGCCGAGCTGGGCGTCCTCGGTGAGGGCGTCAACGTCGTGATCGCCCCACCCGAGGGTGCCCTCGAGCGCATGGACCCCTTCGTGCGGGACATGCACACGACCTCGGGGCTGCTCGAGGAGCTGCCCCACGGCATGACGATGGAGGCCGCCCAGGAGCTCGTCCTCGACTACGTGCGCACGTGGGTCCCCGAGCCGGGCAAGGCGCCGCTCGCGGGCAACACGGTCGGCATGGACAAGGCGTTCCTCGAGCGCGACATGCCCGAGCTCATGGCACACCTGCACTACCGCGTGATCGACGTGTCCTCCTTCAAGGAGCTCGCGCGCCGCTGGTACCCGCGCGTGTACTTCAACGCCCCCGAGAAGCACGGGGGGCACCGCGCGCTCGCCGACATCCTCGAGAGCATCGACGAGCTGCGCTACTACCGCGCCGCGATGCTCGTCCCGCACCCCGGGCCCGACACCCCGACCGTCCGCGCGATCGCCGCGGAGATCACCCGGACCTCGCTCGCCGCGGCGTACGCACCGGCTCCGCCCGTCGAGGGCTGACGCACCCGCCGGACCGCGGTAGGGAAGCCAGGCGGGACCAGGTACACTCGTCGTCGGTCCGCGGCGCCCGCGGGCCCTCGGTGGCTATAGCTCAGCCTGGTAGAGCGCCTGGTTGTGGTCCAGGAGGTCGCGGGTTCAAACCCCGTTAGCCACCCCGTCCGACGGCCGGACCCGCACACGGGTCCGGCCGTCGTGCATTCTCGGCCCCCCGCGCCAGACGGTCTTGCTCCAAGTGCAAAGCACCCCGAGCGGTGAGAAGGTGGCGAGCATGAGCCACGACGAGCACACCGGCCGCCACGAGGCCCCCGCCCACCACTCCGAGCCGGTCACGACGACGCACGCCGAGCCGGGCGCAGGTCACCCCCAGCTCATCGTCGTGTCCGCCCCCGAGGACGCCCACGTCCCCGAGAGCTTCCCGCTCGACAAGGACGAGGTCACGATCGGCTCAGGCCCCGACCAGGACATCCAGCTGCCCGGGACGGACCCGCACCACGTGACCGTGTACCACGACGAGCGCGACGAGTACCGGCTGCGTCCCGTGGGGCCCGTGGGCGGCGGCTCCGCGGCCGAGCCGTCCGACCGCGCGCTGCGCACGGGGGCGGCGATCCGCATCGGCAAGTGGGAGCTCACCTTCCACCGCGAGGAGTACGCCGACCACGGCCGCCCGTACGGCGGGCGCGAGGGCGGCGAGGGCTCGGTCAACAAGCTCCAGCCGCCGCGTCCGGCCGACCGGGACGAGGACGTCGAGTACGCCGAGGGCGGCGAGGAACAGGTCGAGGACCAGCGCCCCCTCCCCGAGCGCCAGCAGTAGCCACCCACGAACCGAGGCGACCATGAGCGAGACGAGCCCGTCCGAGCGGCCCTACGACCCCGACGAGGACATCGACACCGACCCGCCCGACCAGACGCCCGCCGAGGGGCACCCCTCGCAGGCCGAGGGCGAGGACGACGACGCCCCGCCCGGCGCGAGCGGCTGAGCCATGCGCGCGCTCACGTGGCAGGGCCGCGAGGACGTCACGGTCACCGACGTGCCCGACCCCGTGCTGCGCGAGGCGAGCGACGCGGTCGTGCGCATCACCTCGACCGCGATCTGTGGCTCCGACCTGCACCTGTTCTCGATCCTCGGGCCGTTCATCGACCCCGGCGACGTGCTCGGGCACGAGCCGATGGGCGTCGTCGAGGAGGTCGGCAGCGAGGTCACACGGCTCAAGGTCGGCGACCGCGTCGTCGTGCCCTTCGTGATCGCGTGCGGCGCATGCTGGATGTGCGCGCGCGGCCTGCACACCCAGTGCGAGACGACGCAGGTACGCGAGCACGGCTCGGGAGCCGCGCTGTTCGGCTACACCAAGCTCTACGGCCAGGTCCCCGGGGGTCAGGCCGAGTACGGGCGCGCGACCCCGCGCCGCGGTCAACGCCAAGCGCGGCGGGTGGCAGGCGCTCGCGCGCCTCGCCCCGAGCCTCGGCCTGCCCGTCGCGACCTTCGACCGGCTCGCCGAGCTCACGCGTGACCAGTCCGCGCGCCTCGAGAAGCTGCACGGGGACGTCGTCGGCGACGTGTTCAGCGGCGACGCCGCCTGACCCTCAGCGCATGCTCGCGCGCAGGGCGCGGGCGACCACGGTGTCCGCGAAGCGGTCGACCGAGCCGGGCTCGAGGCGCAGGAACATCGACGGCTCGGTCACCTCGACCTCGAGCACGACGGGCCGGCCCTCGTCGTCGGGGACGACGTCGACCCGTGCGTAGAGCAGCGGGAACGCGGCTCCCGCGTCCGCCACGAGGTGCGGCAGCGCGGCGATCACGGCGTCGCCGACGGCGCGCTCGGCGGGCGAGGGCTCGCGCGGGGACATCTCCTCGGCCATGAGCGGCTCGTCGAGCGCGAAGCCGAAGTCCTTGAGGATCGCGCCCTTGCGCGCGGCGTGCGAGAACAGCCCGCCCACGTACATCAGGGCCGTCTCACCGACCTCGTCGACCGCCTTGAGGTAGGGCTGGATCATGACCGAGCGCCCCTCGGACAGCAGGCGCCGCACGTGGCGCACCGCGGCGCCCCGGTCCTCGACGTCGCCCGAGCGGTAACGGGCGGTGTCCTTCGAGCCCGCGCTCACGGTCGGCTTGACCACGAACTCCGCGCGCCCCGGGATGCGCGCGTGGATCTTGCGGCCCTCGTTGTGCACCTCGGGGTCGAGGTACTTCGTGGGGACGACGGCGATGCCGTGCGCCTCGAGGTCGCGCAGGTACGCCTTGTCGGTGTTCCACCGCAGCACCTCGACGGGGTTCGCGAGCGTGCTCACCTCGCTCACCTGCTCGGCCCACGCGAGGAACTCCTCGAGCCGGTCCATGTAGTCCCACGTCGAGCGGATCACGACGAGGTCGAAACCCGACCAGTCGACCTGCGGGTCGTCCCACACGACCGCCTCGGCGTGCGCACCACGGCTCGCGAGCGCGTCGAGCAGCGGGGCGTCGTCGGCGTCGAGGTCCGGGAGCGGGGCGTAGGTCACGAGGGCGATCCGGGGCGCGTTCACGTGTGCAGCGTAACGGGGCGCCGTCGTCGGCGGGTCGGCTCGAGGTGCGGCGCGCGTCACCTGGGGCCATCGTGAGGTGACAGCCACCGAGAGAACGGGGTCCACGATGTCCGAGCAGATCACCGCCGCGATCGTCCGCGAGGCAGGGTCCTTCGAGGTCGCACCCGCCATGCTCGCCGAGCCACGGCACGACGAGATCCTCGTGCGCATCGTCGCCGCGGGCCTGTGCCACACCGACCTCGTCGTGCGCGACCAGGTGTACCCCGTGCCGCTGCCCGTCGTGCTCGGGCACGAGGGTTCCGGGGTGGTCGAGGCGGTCGGGAGCGCCGTGACGAAGTTCGAGGTCGGTGAGCACGTCGCGCTGAGCTTCCTGCCGTGCGGGCAGTGCCGTCCGTGCCTCGACGGATCCCCCGCGAGCTGCGCGAACTTCAACGACCTCAACTTCGCGGGCCACCGCCCCGACGGCTCGCACGCGCTCACGCTGGCCGACGGCGGCGTCCTGCACGACAGGTTCTTCGGCCAGTCGTCCTTCGCGAGCCACGCGATCGCGAACGAGCGCAACGCGGTCAAGGTGCGCAAGGACGCCCCGCTCGAGCTGCTCGGCCCGCTCGGCTGCGGTGTGCAGACCGGCGCGGGGACGGTGTGGCGCGCGCTCGAGGTGGGGCCCGGGGCGAGCTTCGTCGTCACGGGCGCGGGCGCCGTCGGGCTCAGCGCCGTCATGGCCGCCCACGTCGCGGGAGCGACCACGATCGTCGCGGTCGACGTCGTCGCGAGCCGCCTCGAGCTTGCCCGCGAGCTGGGCGCGACGCACACGGTCAACGGCAAGGAGACCGACGCGGTTGCCGAGGTCCAGCGCATCACGGGCGGCGGCGCCGACTTCGCGCTCGACACCACGGGCCTGCCCCCGCTCATCGAGCAGTGCATCGCTGCGGTGCGCCAGCGCGGCAAGGTCGCGATCCTCGGGGCCTCCGCCCCGGACGCCGTCGTCGCACTGCCTGCGAACGCCTTCATGCAGAGCTGCAAGACCCTCATGGGCGTGGTCGAGGGCAACTCCGTGCCGGACGTCGTCGTGCCCCAGCTGATCGACCTGTTCCTGCAGGGCCGTTTCCCCGTCGACCGGCTCGTGCGTTTCTTCGACTTCGAGCAGATCAACGAGGCCGCCGCCGCAGCCGAGTCGGGCGAGGTGATCAAGCCGATCCTGAGGATGGGGTGAAAGGCTGCAGCTGTTCCGGTCAGCCACGCCTGGGGCAAGGGCACCGGCCTAGGTCAGACCCACGGTGTCGCGAGCAGAACGACGGAACACTCTGAGCAAGGTGGCGAGCAAGAGCAGTGCCACTCCGACCATGACTGCCCGGACATCCACCGGCACCCACACCGCATCCGGCGCCACGGTCTCGAGACCCGCGCCCCGGAGCTGCTTCGCGAGCGTGACCGTTGCCGCCTGCTCAAGCGTTTGTGAGAGCACCGGAAGAACTACCATCGTCGCGCCCGCGACCGCCGTCGCCACGATGAGCCCGGAGAACAAAGGGCGGTCACGGGCGGCACGGTATCCGACGATCGAGACCGGGAAGAGCAGAGCGGTGACGACGACGGCGTCGAGCAGCCGGCTGGCCGCAAGCCCTGCCCGGCCTGATGGGTCCGGGTTGCACATCACAAACCTTGCGGTGCTATAGCCCCCGGAGACCGCCACCGATGTCTCTTCGACGACAACCTCTGCGCTTACGGGCACAGTGACCTCGAGCTCACACGTCGAGCTCGCCGTGACCAAGACGTCCATGACCGTGCTTCCTAGGACACCTAGGCCGACAAGCAGGAGCGTGACGCTGACGAGCGCCGTGAACACACGCTCTGGCGACTCGAGGCCAGACCGACCAACAGAGGCATCGGTCTCGTTTGTCATCCCTACCCCCGCATCGGGCGTCCCTACGGCGACTATCACGGTAACGATTGCGGCGGCCCTTCGACAGGTCCTTGGGATCATCCCCGCTCGCGCGGGGGGGGCGCCGCTGTTCGTCGAGCCATGCGACCTCGTGGAGGGCGGCTCGCACGAGTGCGATGCCTTCTGCGTTGATGCGGGCTTGTTCTTCGGTGATCCGTTCGTCCCCGCGCCCCTGCCGGGGCGGGGACTCTCCCCCTTGGGGGTGAGGGCTTGCACTGAGTTCCGCATGGACTGACCTGCGGTTTCGCCTGCCGCGCGCCTTCAGGAACGTCAGGCCGCGCAGTCGGTGGGCGGTCTGCTCGGCTCGGCGAGCTTGGACATGGGCGAGTTCGCAAGAGCGCTCGGCGTGTCGCGCACCACGGTCGGCAACGCCGAACTCGATCGGGTCAAGCCGCGCAGGCTGCTCCTGCAGGCGTGGGCGCTCTGCACGGGGGTGCCGCTCGTCTGGCTCG
>JAJUHG010000014.1 GCA_029267995.1 Micrococcales bacterium | reverse complement strand
TGACCGCATTGACGTCGGCGTAGGTCGCACCGTCGATCGCCGCACCGGACTTGGTCAGCAGCGAGTAGCGGTCGAGCCACTGGTTCGCCGCGACGAGCAGCATGAAGATCGTGCCGAGCGTCGCGAGGTGGATGCGCGCCTGGCGCGTCGTGCGCTCCCCGCTCCCGCCCGTGGCACGCAGCCCCCCGTACAGGTAGTGGGTCGCGAGCGCGACGATCCCCGCGAGCACGACGACCGCCATGAGGAACGAGACGATGAACCGCAGCCCCGGGAGGGTGAAGACGAAGAACGACAGGTCGAGACCGAACTGTGGGTCGGTCTCCCCGAAGGGCACCTGGTTGAGCCACAGCTGGATCGTCTCCCACTGCTGGGACGCGGCGACACCGGCGAAGAAGCCCAGCACCGCAGGCCCGGCGACCATGACCAGGCGCCGCAGCGGCTCGACGGCCTCGCGGTACTGGTCGAGGTTGACCTGCTCGGGGCTCGTCGGGGCGTACACGGGCCGTGTGCGGTAGCCGATCGCGAGGCTCGACCAGACGGCGGCCGCCATGAGCGCGGCCCCCGCGACGAACAGCGCACCGCGCGTGAGCCACTCGGTGCGTAGGACCTCGATGAAGCCGAGCTGGTCGAACCACAGGACCTCGGTCCACACCTGGGCGAGGATGAGCACCGCGACGACGATCGCGCCGAGCACGAAGATCGTCGTGCCGAGCGGGCTGCGGCGACGCTGGGGCCGGGTGACGCGGACTGATGGGTTGGACACGGCGGGGGGACCTCGTCGTCTCGACTCGATGGATGTGCGATATGGGTGCGATGTGCTTGCGGCCTGTGGCGAGTACCGCCGGCGCCCGGTCTAACGAGCGCTCGAGCTCCTAGGTTCCCACGAATCGCACGTCGCGAGCCCGTCCGTCTCGCCCGCCCCGAGGGCCTCGAGGGTCGCGCGGGCCTCGGCGAGGGTCTCGACGGCGTAGACGTCGAGACCCTCGGGGACGTTCCCGACGACGGCGTCGCAGTTGCCCGCGGGGGCAAGGAAGACGGTCGCGCCGTCGCGCACCGCGCCGATCATCTTCTGCCTGATCCCGCTGATCGCCCCGACCGTCCCGTCGAGGTCGATCGTGCCGCTGCCCGCGACGACGTGCTCGCCCGTGAGGTCCTCAGGGGTCAGCAGCTCGACGATCCCGAGCGCGAACATCGTGCCCGCGCTCGGCCCACCCACGTTCTCGACCTCGATCTCGACGTCGAAGGGGAAGTCGAACTCGGGGTCGACCCACACGCCCAGGAGGGCCGAGCCGTCGGGCCGCTCCCCCGCGACGACCTCGAGCGTGCGGCGCTGCCCGTCGCGCAGGACGTCGACCGCGACCGTCGCACCGGCGCCCGCTCGCGCGAGGGCGTCGGTCAGGTCCTGGTACGTCACGAGCTCGGTCCCGTCGATCCCGACGACGACGTCCCCTGGCTCGATGATCCCGACCGCGCCGGTGCCCTCGATCGGCTCGACGACCGTGATCGTCGCGGGCACGGTGATGCCGAGCTCGGTGAGCGCGGCGACCGTCGCGTTCTCCTGCGAGCTCGTCATCTCCTGGCGCGAGCGTTGCTCGCGGTCGGTGTCGTCCTGCGGGTCGGGGAAGAACCGTTCGACGGGGTCGATCGTCACCGCGGGGGACAACCAGCCGCGCAGCACCGTGACGAGGTCGAGGTTGCGCTCGCGCGAGCCCGCGAACGCCACCGTGGTCAGGCGCAGCTCGCCGGCCGCGGGATAGGTCTGCGTGCCGTCGATCGAGATGAGCGGGCCTGCGCTCGTCTCACCGAGCGTGTCGTAGGTCGGCCCGGGCGCCGAGGAGGTGTACGGCGCGGGCAGCACCGCGAGGACTGCAAGACCGAGCGCCGTGAGGAACCCTGCGACCGCGCCGAGCGTCGCGCGCCGGGACGCGTGCGCGGGCTCGAAAGCCTCATCGTCCGCGTGCGGCCCGCTCGGGAGCGACGGCGTGGCCGACGACGACGCGTCGCGCGCCCGCGGCACGTCTCGCATCGCTGCGGGGTCCTGCTGTCCGCCTCGCTCGGGCTCCTCGCCCCGCGGGGGCGACCAGCGTGCGCCGTCGGCGGCGGGGACGCCGGGAGCAGGGGGCGTGCGGTCGGGCTGGTCGCGGTCGGGCACCCGCTCATCATCCCCCACCGCTGCGAGGCCGTGTCGTGGAGTGCGCCGAGAGCGAACCTCGGGCGTGCACCCTGGGGCGCGCGGGGTGCGCGCGGTTACCGTGGCCTCAACCGCACGAGTGGAGGCCCGATGGGCGAGAACGCAGGCTGGGAGCTGCCCGAGGAGGGCTCCCCCGAGGAGGAGCGCCTCGCGGAGATGTTCGGCTCGCTCCTGGGAGCCGACGGTCACGAGGTGCTGCGCGAGCTGCGCGCGCACGGGGCCGACCTCGCCTCGCTCGCGGCGCAGGCCGGGCTGCCCGCGGACGCCGCGAGCCTCGAGGCGATGGTCGGTCAGGTGCGGCGCATGCTCGCCGAGTCCGGCGACGCCCCGGTCAACTGGTCCGTCGCGCACGACGTCGCACGCCAGGCGGCCGTCCAGGGCGGTGACCCGAGCATCGGCGAGGGGCGCGCGCGGGTCGCGGCCGAGGCGCTCTCGGTCGCCGAGCTGTGGCTCGACGCCGTGACCGACCTGCCACCGGCCGGCGCGCCGGCACGCGTGTGGAGCCGGTCGGAATGGGTCGAGGCGACCCTGCCGACGTGGCGCGAGGTGACCGAGCCGGTCGCGACCTCGATGTCGAACGCCTTCGCCGAGGCGCTGCGCGGCGAGCTGCCCGAGGACCTCGGTGCACTTCCCCGGGTGCCCGGGATGCCCGGCGCTGCGACGCCCGAGCTGCTCCTGCGTCAGCTCGGCTCGGCGGTGTTCGGGCTCCAGGTCGGGCAGGGCGCGGGTGCGCTCGCACGCGAGGTGTTCGGGACGACCGACATCGGCCTGCCCCTCCTGCCGACCCCGGCGACCGTGCTCGTCCCGGCGAACGTCGACGCCTTCGCGGAGGGCCAGTCGGTCCCGGTCGAGGAGGTCCGGCTCTTCCTCGCCCTGCGCGAGGCGGCGCACGTGCGCCTCTACGCGCACGTCACGTGGCTGCGCTCGCACGTGCTCGCGCTCGTCGCGGACTACGCGCGCGGGGTCAGCATCGACCTCGCCGCGCTCGAGGACGCCTTCCGTGCGGTCGACATCTCCGACCCGCAGGCGATCCAGCAGGCGATCACCTCCGACGTCTTCGCACCCCAGGTGACGCCCGCCCAGGAGCACGCGCTGCTGCGCCTCGAGACGGTGCTCGCGCTCGTCGAGGGCTGGGTCGACGAGGTCGTCGCGGCCGCCGCCGCTGCGCACCTGCCGCAGACGGTCGCCCTGCGCGAGATGATCCGCCGACGGCGCGCCGCGGGCGGCCCCGGGGAGCGCGCGTTCGCGAGCCTCGTGGGTCTCGAGCTACGGCCGCGCCGCTCGCGCGAGGCTGCGGCACTCTTCGCGCACGTGTTCACCTCGGGTGGTGCCGCAGCGCGCGAGGCCGTGTGGGACCACCCCGACCTGCTGCCGACCGCGGCTGACCTCGACGACCCTGCGGGCTTCCTCGCGCGGCGCGAGGCCGCTCGCGACGCGGACGCCGAGATCGACCGTGCGCTCGAGGACCTGCTCCGCGGCGCGGAGCCGGGCGAGGAGGACGGGCGCGAGACCTGAGGTCTCAGTCGACGACGTCGGGCCCGGGCTCGCTCGCGGGGTGCTGCTCGGCCCACGCGACGCCCTCGAGGAAGGCCTTCGCACGCTCGGCGTGCGGGAAGCGGTCGACGATCTCCCAGAAGCTCGCGTCGTGGTGCGCGTGCAACAGGTGGGCGAGCTCGTGGACGAGGACGTAGTCGACGACCCACGCAGGCATCCCCTGCAGACGGGTCGAGAGCCGGATCGAGGCGTCCTGCGGGGTGCACGAGCCCCAACGCTTGCGCTGCCGCGTCGACCACTGGACGCTGCCCGGCGCCGCGCGCCCGTCGAGGTAGGTGCGCGCGAGCTCGTGGGCCCGCCGCTCGAGCTCGAGGTCCGAGGGCTTGCGCCGGGCCTCCTTGCGCTCGAGGCGGGCCACCATGCGGGCGACCCACTCGCGCTCCTCGGCGCGCGTCATGCGCGCGGGGATCGCGACGACGATCCGGCCCCCCTCGCGGAAGGCCGAGACGGTCCGGGTGCGTCGCCTCGAGCGGCGCACCTCGATCTCGGGCGCCTCGTCGCGGAGGTCTGAAGGGCCGTCGTCGGCGGCACGGGAGTCGGTCACGACGACGACGCTAGCGCCCCCGTACGACATCCACAGATCGGCCTCGAACCTGTGGACAACTGCTGCCTCGCACGAACTCGTCCGCCGACCGGCCCCCACGCCCGGCCCCGCGCGTCTACGCTGGGAGCGGTCCGATTCCGGGCATTCCCGACCGGACGGCCTCACGAGCGCGGCGTGGCGCCGCGGCGGTCCTGACCTGAACGGAGATCGGCATGGCTGAGACCTACCAAGGTGAGTTCTACTGCGTGAAGTGCAAGGAGAAGCGTGAGGCCACGGGCCGGGTCGAGGTGACCTCGACCGGGCGGCGCATGGCGAAGGGCGAGTGCCCCGTGTGCGGCACGAAGCTCAACCGCATCCTCGGGAAGGCCTGACCGGCCCCTCCTCGCGCCCCCGGGCGGGGCGCCCACACCGCTCACCTGGTCGTCCGGCCTGTCTCGACCCGTGCGGTCGACGACCCCTGCCTGTGGATAACCCGGTGGACAACCGCGTGCCGTGACAGCGTCGGGTCATGCGATGGCGACGTGGGATCCAGGTTCTCGAGCGACGACGGGGCGAGGTGCAGATCGGCACGGACCCGCGCTGGGCGGTGCGGGTGCGCGGGCTCGCGCGCGGTGAGGCGCGCATGCTCGCAGGGCTCGGGGACCTCGTCGAGGTGCCCCTGACCCGGCTCGCGCACGAGCACGACGTCGAGCCCGCGCGAGCGCAAGAGCTCTTCGACGCGCTCGCCCGGACACGGGTCCTCGCTCCCCCGGTCGAGAACCGCCGGGGCGTCGACCGGGATCCCGTCCCCGCGCGTCTCGGGGACGACCTCCAGGTCCGCTCGCTCCTGCTCGCGGACGCAGACGGCGCGGCGCAGATCGCCGGACGCGCCCGGCGCAGCGTCCGCATCGAGGGGCTCGGCAGGGTCGGAACCGTGCTCGCCGGGGCGCTCGCGACGGCCGGGGTCGGGACGGTCGTCCCCGTCGACCCGCGCGAGGTCGGTCCGCACGAGACCGGCGTCGGCCTCACCGAGCGTGACGTCGGCAGGCCGCGCAGCGAGGCGGTCGCCCAGGTCGTCACGGACCGCGCACCGGGCGCCGTGACGAGCTCGGGTGCGGACGGGCCCGACGTCGTCGTCCTCGTCGACTCCTACGCGACCGACCCCGAGCGTGCGAGGGCGTGGCGCGACGCGGGAGTCGCGGTGCTGCCCGTCGTCGTGCGCGAGGCCGACGTCGTGGTCGGTCCGTTCGTGCGCGACGACCGGGGCCCGTGCCTGGGCTGCGTCGCGCTGAGCATGACCGAGGTCGACCCGGACTGGCCGCTCGTAGCCGCCCAGCTGTGCTCGCGCGGGCGGCGCGAGCCGGCGCCCCAGGAGTCGCTGCTCGCCCAGGTCGCGGGCGCCTTCGCGGCGGCCCAGGTGGTCGCGGCCCTCGACGGGGTCGAGCCGGCGACCGCGGGGGCGAGCTTCGAGCTCGCGCTGCCCCAGTGCGTCGGGGTGCGCCGGGAGTGGCCGGTGCACCCGCGCTGCGCGTGCACCGAGCCACCCCTCGGCGTGCCGGAGGTGACACCTGCCTCCGGCTGAGGTCTCGTCGACCTCGGAGCCCCCTGCTCCCCCTGCGTCGGTGCCCCCTGCCCCGGTGCCCCCTGCCCCGGTCCCGTCAGGACCGGACGCCCCCTGCACCGTGGGCGGCAGCCCGCGCCCCCTGCCCGCACGGGGCGGGCAGAGGGAGCAGGTCAGGCCGCGTTCTTGCGGGGCCGGCCGCGACCGCGCTTCGTCGGGACGACGACGCCGTTGACGAAGACCTGGCCGCCCCAGACGCCCCAGGGCTCGGCGCGTTCGATCGCGCCGGCGAGGCAGCCCTCGAGGAGCGGGCAGGTCTGGCACAGCGCCTTGGCCTGCTCGACCTGGGCCTCTTGCTCGGCGAACCAGAGCTCGGCGTCGTTCACGCGGCACGGGATGAGGTCGCTGATGACCCGGTCGAACTCCGCGCGCTCGTCGGTGAGTCCGTAGTCCGTCGCGCCGCGAGTGGTGATCGCTGAACCGCCGTCGCCGAGAGTGTCGAGCAACGTGGTGAGCCGCACGATGTCCTCCAAGTTTCCGTGCTGGTGAAGTGATGTCGGTTCCGGTACTCCCGGGCCGATCCCTTCACCGCCAGAGGCGGAGGAATGAGAAAGGCCGCGGGTTCCGAGTCGGACTCCGCGGCCTGAGGTGACCTGCTGCTAGTGCAGCGATCCCCTGAGAGGTGCGGAGTCTGGTGCGGCGGGCGTGGCGAACGACGCGATTCCCGTCCCTGCGGACTGCCACCCACGCGTACGCACGACGACGCCCGAGATCCCGTAGCGGGCGGCGGGCACGTCGAAGCGACGGTCGGTCTGGGCAGCGTTCGCAACGCACAGATCTGTCATCGTGATCATCGGTACCTACCTCCTCACTCGGCTCGGGCCGCCCCGCGGCGGCGCTCTCTACGGCGGACGGGATCCAACTTAGGCGAGCGTCGCCCGGGTGCACAACGTATTTACGAGACGAGTTCTCACGGGCCTCCCTCGACGCCCCGCGGGACTCCTCACGCGTGCCCTCCGGCAGCCTCCCGGACGACCGCGAGGACCGACTCGCCGAAGCGTTCGATCCGCATCGGTCCGAACCCGCCGACGCGCCCGAGCTCGGCGAGCGAGGTGGGCCGCAGCTCGGCGACCGCCTCGAGCGTCGCGTCGTGCATCACGGTGTACGCGGGCTTGCCGGTCTCGGCAACGACCGCAGCACGCCACTCGCGCAAGGCCTCGTAGACCACGGGGTCGTACTCGCCCGTGAGCCGGGCGCGCGGTGCGCGAGTGCCCCGCCGTGCCTCGCCCGGGACCCGCTCGGCGGGCCAGATCCCGTCGAGGAAGCGCGTGCGCCTGCGCCCCGAGCGCCCGCCCGGGTGCCGCGCCTGGGCGTAGGAGAGCTCGAGGTACTCGCGTGCCCGCGTGACGCCGACGTAGAGAAGCCTGCGCTCCTCCGCGACGGCCGACTCGGTCTCCGCGAGCGAGATCGGCATGAGCCCCTCGCTGAGCCCCGTGAGGAACACGGCGTCCCACTCGAGGCCCTTCGCGGCGTGCAGGGTCGCGAGCGTCACGCCCTCGACGGTCGGGGCGTGCTGCGCTGCGGCGCGCTCGTCGAGCTCGGCCACGAGGTCGGCGACCGTCGCGGACCGCCCGACCCGCTCGAGCTGGGTGGCCAGGTCGTCCGCGAGGTCGACGAGCGCGTTGAGCGCGTCCCACCTCTCGCGCACCGCCCCGCGCGCCGACGGCGGCTCGGGGGCCCAACCGACGTCGCGCAGCGCGTCGCGCACCTGGGCGGGCATCGCGAGGTCCGGGTCGGCCTGCCGCACCAAGGCGCGCAACAGGGCGACGGCCTCGCGCACGTCGCGGCGGCGGAAGAACTGCTCCCCGCCGCGCACGACGTAGCCGATCCCCGCGCTCGACAACGCCTGCTCGAACGCCTCGGACTGCGCGTTCGTGCGGTAGAGCACCGCGATCTCGCTCGCGGGGGTGCCCGACGCGAGGAGCCGCTCGACGCGCTCGGTGACCCCCTCCGCCTCGGCGTCGTCGTCGGGGTAGGTCGTGAAGCCGACAGGGGGACCCGCGGGCCGCTGGGCGACGAGCTCGACGTTCTCGACACGTCGGCCGCGCACCGAGAGCATCCGGTTCGCGAGCTCGACGACCTGCGGGGTCGAGCGGTAGTCACGCACGAGGCGCACGACCTTCGCGCGCGGGAACTCCTTCGTGAAGCTCACCAGGTGGTGCGGGCTCGCGCCCGCGAACGAGTAGATCGTCTGCGCGGGATCGCCCACGACGCACAGCTCGGTGCGTCCGCCGAGCCACTGGTCGAGCAAGAACTTCTGGAGCGGGGAGACGTCCTGGAACTCGTCGACCACGAACCGCCGGTACTGCGAGCGCACCTGCTCGGCGACCTCGCGGTGGTCGTGCAGCATCGCGGCGAGCAGGAGCAGGACGTCCTCGAAGTCGATCACCCCGCGCGTCGTCTTGACCTCCTCGTAGGCGACGAGGAGGCGCGCGACCGTCTGGTGCGAGAACCCCGCGACCTCAGGGCGCTGCTCGTTCTCGGCCGCGCGCACGTAGTCGTCGGGCTCGACGAGCGAGACCTTGGCCCACTCGATCTCGCCCGCGAGGTCACGGACCGCGAGCCGGTCGACCTCGAGCGCGAGCCGCTGGGCCGCCTCGGCGACCGCGGGGGCCTTGTGCTCCATGAGCCGGGGCGGTGAGCCACCCACGACCCGGGGCCAGAAGTAGCCGAGCTGACGCAGCGCCGCGGCGTGGAAGGTGCGCGCCTGGACACCGTCGATGCCCAGCTCGCGCAGCCGGGTGCGCATCTCGCCCGCGGCGCGGGCCGTGAAGGTCACTGCGAGGACCGAGGACGCGGGGTAGGTGCCGGTGCGCACGCCATAGGCGATGCGGTGGGTGATCGCGCGCGTCTTGCCCGTGCCAGCCCCCGCGAGCACGCACACGGGTCCGGTCGTCGCGAGCGCGACCTCACGCTGCTCGGGGTCGAGCGCCTCGAGGATCTGGTCGGGGGAGAGCATCGGGGCCATCCTCGCAGGGCTCGCTGACAGCCAGCACCGCGCAGGCGGGGCTTGCGCGATGACGTAGCCTGCCGCCATGACTGCTCCCGACACCGTGACGATGTACTCCACGACGTGGTGCGGCTACTGCCGCCGGCTCAAGACGCAGATGGACTCCGCAGGGATCTCCTACGTCGAGGTCAACATCGAGGAGGACCCTGAGGCCGCGGCGCTCGTCGAGCAGGTCAACGGCGGCAACCGGACCGTGCCGACGCTGCGCTTCCCGGACGGCTCGACCGCGACGAACCCCTCGCTCGCCGAGGTGCGCGAGCGGCTCGCCGCCTCGTGAGCCACCCCCGTACGGCCTGAGACGCCGCTCAGGGCAGCGGGCCGCCGAACCACTCTTCGACGAGCGCCCGCGCGACCGAGGCACGCCCCGGCAGGATCACCTCGCCCGAGCGCGCAGCCGCCTCGAGCCCGGCCCGGTCGAACCAGCGCGCCTCCTCGATCTCGACCCCGTCGACGACGACGTCGGTGCGCTCCGTCCGCGCCTGGAAGGCGAGCATGAGCGAGGCGGGGAACGGCCACGTCTGCGAGCCGCGGTACTCGAGGTCCGTCACGGGGAGCGCGACCTCCTCGAGCACCTCGCGGCGCAGCGCCTGCTCGGCGCTCTCCCCCGCCTCGACGAAGCCCGCGAGCGTCGAGAAGCGTCGCTCGGGCCAGTGCGTCGCGTGGGCGAGGAGGATCCGGTCCGCGGGGTCGACGACCGCCATGATGACCGCGGGGTCGGTGCGCGGGTACAGCTCGGTCCCCTCCGCGGTGCACCGGCGCTGCCAGCCCGCGAAGCTCGGCTCGGTCGGGGCCCCGCAGCGCGCGCAGAACCGGTGCGAGGCATGCCACGCCCCGAGAGCGACCGCGGTCGCCGCGAGCCCCGCGTCGCGCGGGCCGAGCAGGTGCCCGACCTCGCGCAGCCGCTGCCACTGCGCCCCGGGGATGACCCCGAGGTCCGGCTCGGTCCCCGGCTCGGGGTCGGCCGCGGGCCGCGGCTCGGCGGGGTGCACGAGGGCGAGGTACGCGCCGTCGTCGTCGGCCCCGAGGAACATCGCCTGAGCGTGCTCGGCGAGCGCGGTCACGACGGGGTCGCTCGGGCTGCGCAGGTCGAGCTCGGTGCGGGTCTGGCGTACCGCGACGCGCGCACCACGCGCGAGGACGACGCGCGTGCCCTCGCGCGCCATGAGCTCGGTCAGCAGGTCGGGCCTCGCTCGCAGGTGCGCGGCACGGTCGACGCTCCCGCGCGCGAGCGGAAGCTCGTCCCACCGCACTCGCCAGGTCACCGCTCCACCGTACGTCGCGCCGAGGTACCCACCCGCCCGCCTCGCCGACCAGCCACGGCACGCCCTGCCCTGCCGCGCCGCACCGCGCCGCGTGGCGTCCAGAGTCGGGCGGCGGAGCGCGAGGCCCGCGCGGGGCGTCGGCTCATCGATCGACCTCGGGCAGCTCGCCGGGACACGCCCGGACGGCGACGCGCCCGCGCCACCGAGGCGACCTAGGCTGACCGCGTGACCCGATCCCCGCTCGCCCTCGCCGCGCTCGCGACCGTGGCGATCCCCGGTCTCGACGCGCGCGACGTACGCCCCGCGGGAAGCCCAGGGACCGACTTCGACGTCGCGGTCGTGACCGACGCCGAGCGCAAGCGGTGGGCGGTCCGCGCCCCCGTGCACGCCGCAGCCGGGGCCGCGCTCGAGGCCGAGCTCGCGCTGCTCGGCGCGCTCGCGCACCACGCCGACACGGGCGCGCTGCCCTTCGACGTCCCCCGGGTCGCGGGCTCGGTCCCGCTCGAGGGCGGCGGACGGGCGGTCGTCCACCCCGTCCTGCGCGGCAGCGAGGTGCGGCTCGAGTCCCTCACGGGCGGGCCCGGGCTCGCCGCTGCGATCGGCCGCTCGGTCGCGGCGATCCACGAGCTGCCCACGAGCATCGTCGAGGACGCGGGCCTCGCGTCCTACGACGCGCAGTCCTACCGTGAGCGCCGGCTCTCGGAGGTCGACGAGGCGGCCCGCACCGGCAAGGTGCCCGGCACGCTGCTGCGGCGCTGGGAGGAGCGCCTCGAGAACGTCGCGTGGTGGCGCTTCCGGCCGACCGTCGTGCACGGGGACCTCACGGCCTCGCACGTGCTGACCGACGGTCACCTCGTCACGGGGGTGCTCGGATGGGGCGAGGCGAAGGTCGCCGACCCCGCGGACGACCTCGCGTGGTTGCTCGTCGCGGCACCGAGCGACGCGGTCGAGTCGATCATGGAGGCCTACCAGCTGCGCAGGACCGAGCTCAAGGACCCGCACCTGACCGACCGCGCGCTCCTCGCGGGCGAGCTCGCGCTTGCCCGGTGGCTGCTGTTCGGCGTACGCACGAAGCAGGACGACGTCGTCGCCGACGCCGAGGAGATGCTCGCCGAGCTCGAGGCCCACGTCGCCGAGGAGCAGGCGAGCGAGGTCGAGCAGGACGAACCGCTCGAGGAGTAGTCCCGCTCGGAGTAGTCCCACCCGGGGTGGTCCCGCCCAGAACGGTCTCGACCCGGCCCGGTCCTCAGCCCGGCACGGTGCCCGCGAGGAGCGCGGGGACGTCCTCGGGCGTCACGGTGAGCGTCGAGGCGACGGTCTGGCCCGTCGCCGCGAAGAAGAACACCGCGCGTACCCGCGACTGGTCGATCCCCCGGTACGTCGCCCACGCGAGCCGGTAGAGCGCGAGCTGGAGCTCCCGCTCCCGCAGCTGCGCGGCGTCGCGCGGCGGCCGCCCGGACTTCCAGTCGACGACGACGTACCCCTCCCCCTCGGCGAAGATCGCGTCGGGGCGCGCGTGGACGACGAGCCCGCCGAGCGGGACCACGAGGTCGACCTCGATCTCGACCGGGACCTTCGAGGCCCACTCGCTCGCCGCGAACGCCTCCTGGAGCGCTGCGCTCGTCTCGTCCGCCGCGACGTCGTCGTCGGCACCGGGAAGGTCCTCGAGGTCGACGAGCGAGGTCGTGCGGAAGTGCTGCTCGACCCACTGGTGGAAGAGGGTCCCGCGCAGCGCTGCGACGGACGGCTCGCGCGGGACCGGCCGACGAAGGTTGCGCACGAAGCGGTCCCGGTGGTGCACGAGCTGGGTGAGCGCCGTCGGTGAGGCGGCCGCGGGCATCTCGACCTCGGCCGACGCGGGCTCGCGGCGTCGGGCGTCCTCCGCGAGGAGCAGCTCGACGAGGCGGGCTGTCTCGTCGCCGGGGTCGTCAGCCACCGCGTCGTTCGCGCCGAGGGTCTCGGACCAGGACCGGACCTTTGCCGCCGCGGCCTCGAGCGCCGCGCGCCGTCGTGCGCCGTCCCCCGCGAACGGGTCGACGGGCCAGCTTCCGCGCGCGGGCTCGCTCAGGAGCGGGTTCTCCTCGCCCGGCTCGGGCGGCTCGAGCTCGAGCGCCCCTGCGCTCGCGAGCTCGTCGAGGAACACCGAGGGCGGGCACGCGGTCTTCCCGGTCTCGGCCCACCACGCTCCCGTGAGCAGCAGCTCGTGGCGCGCGCGGGTCAGTGCGACGTACGCGACGCGTCGGTCCTCGCTCACCTCGTGGCGCGCGACGTCGCCCTTGAACCGATCGATCTGTTCGAGGAGGACCTCGGTGTCGTCGGCGAGCGCGGGGTCGAGCGCGGGCAGGCGCGGCGTCCCGTCGGGATCGGCATGGTCCTTGCGCAAGGGGTAGGGCAGCTGGTCGACCGCGGTGAGCCACGCCCTGCGCTTGCCGCCCGATCCCCGGACCGGCATCGCGGGGAACGTCGAGTCGCGCATCCCGGGCACGACGACGACGTCCCACTCCAGGCCCTTCGCGGCGTGCACCGTGAGCAGCTGGACCCGGTCGGCCGCGACGTCGACCTGGCCCGGCTCGCCCCCGCGCTCGTGCTCGTCGATCGCGTCGAGGTAGTCGAGGAACGCCCCGAGCGTCGCGGGGGCGCCGTCCTGGTCGGCGCTGAACTGCTCGGCGATCTCCTGGAGGCGGTCGAGGTGCACGCGGGCGCGCGGACCGCCGCGCGCGGCGAGCTCGATGTCGAGACCGAGGAGCCGCTCGGCCTCGACCACGAGGTCACCGACGGGAAGGTACGTCGCGCGGCGCAGCGCGGTGAGCCGCTCGGCGAGGTCCTGCATGCGCTCGCGCCCCGCCTCGGACAGCTCGTGGCCGCGCGAGTCGCGCCAGCCGGGGGGCGGCAGGGTCTCGATCGCCTCGACGATCGATCGCTCGTCGACCTCGTCGTCCTCGACCTGCGGCGCGTCGGGGTCGGTCGTCTCGTGCCCTCGGCGCCGCGCGGCGAGCTGGCGGCCCCAGTCGCCGAGCCACGCGACGTCGGCGAGGCCGAGCCGCATCCGTGCCGCGGTGAGCAACCGCATGAGGGCGTCCCCGCGTGTCGGGTCGTGCGCGGCCTGGAGCGCCGCGACGACGTCGACGACCTCGGGGACCGAGAGCAGCCCGCCGAGGCCCACGACCTCGAAGGGGACGCCGCGGTCGCGCAGCGCGGTCGTGAGCGGGCCGAACTGGCTCCGCTTGCGGCACAGCACCGCCGTCGTCGGGGGCGTCGACCCGGGCTCGCCCCAGCCGAGCGAGGCGAGGTGCTCGGCGACGTGCTCGGCCTCGTCGACGACGGTCGGCAGGTACGCAGCACGCACCGCGCCGCGCTGTGCCTCGGGCCGGGGACGCAGCTCGGGGACCTCGAGACGCGTCGCGCTCGCGAGCGGGCGGGCCGTGACGTTCGCGGCGTCGAGGATCGCGCGGTCGTTGCGCCACGCGGTCGACAGGTGCAGCTGGGGTGCGGGTGCGTCGCCCGCGGTGCGGAAGGTCTCGCGGAAGGCCGCGAGTCCGCCCGCGGAGGCACCGCGCCAGCCGTAGATCGACTGGTTGGGGTCGCCGACCGCCATGACCGGGTGCGCGTCGCCGAAGAGCGAGTGCAGGAAGTCGAGCTGGGCGACCGAGGTGTCCTGGTACTCGTCGAGGATGACGTGCGAGAACCGCGCGCGTTCTCCCGCACGGACTGCAGGGAGCCGCGCGAGGCGGCCCGCGAGCATGACCTGGTCCGCGAAGTCCATGACGCCGAGCTCGGTCTTGCGCTCGCGGTACGCCGCGACGACCCGCGCGAGGCGCGAGCGCAGCCGAAGGCTCTCGACGATCTCGCGCAGGTCCTTGGGGTAGGCCCGCTTGCCGGGGGCGAGCTCGCGGTCGCCGAAGGTCTCGGCGAGCGCGTCCATCTCCTCCGCGGCCTCGGCGGGGTCGAGCAGGTGCTCGGCGAACGCGTCCGAGAGCGAGAGCACCGCGTTGACGAGCGTCTTGACGGCGTACGACGGCGCGTCGTCGGCGAAGTCGAAGCTCTCGACGACCTCGTGCGCGAGCTGCCAGCGAGATCCCTCGCTCAGCACACGGGCACCCGGGTCGTGCCCGATCCGCAACGCGTGGTCGGCGACGACCGACGCCGCATAGGAGTTGTACGTCGCGACGGTCGGCCCTGCGCTCGTCGTGACGACCTCGCCCGTGCTGGCCCACCAGCGACGCAGCTGACGGTGGATGCGCTCGGCGAGCTCGCCCGCGGCCTTGCGGGTGAACGTCAGACCAAGGATCTCCTCGGGCGCGGCAAGGTCGTTCGCGACGAGCCAGACGATGCGCTGGGACATCGTCTGGGTCTTGCCCGAGCCAGCTCCCGCGACGACGAGCGTCGGGGTGTCGTCGGCCTCGATGACCGCGACCTGCTCGTCGGTCGGCTCGGTCTCGGGAGAGATCGCGCGGACGACGTCGTGGGCCGAGAACCTCATGCGGTCACCTGGGCCCCTTCGTCGCCGAGCGGGCAGGACCGCCGTACGGGGCACGTCTGGCACAGGGCGTTGACCGCGACCGTGATCGAGGGACCCGTCATCTCGGCCCGCGCCTGACCCACGAGCCGCTCGGCCCACGCCGGGTCCTCCGACTCGACGAGCGGTGCCTGCTGACGCTCGGTCGCCCCGCGGGCACCCGTCCCGAGGTAGACGAGCGCGCCTCCCCCGCTGCGCGCGGGGGCACCCGGGGGCGTCGTGCCCGGGTGCGTCTGGGTGTCTGGGCCCGTGTCCGGCGCTGTGTCGGTGTCGGGCGCGAGGCGCAGCGCACCGTGCTCGACCGCAAGCTGATAGACACCCAGCTGAGCGTGCTCACGCGCCTCGGCCGCGGAGACCGGGTACTTGCTCGTCTTGAGGTCGACGATCCGCAACCTCCCCTGCCAGTCGCGCTCGACCCGGTCGACCCTGCCCCGGATCCGCACGGGCCCCGCGGGTGTCGCCATCTCGAGGTCGACGTCGACCTCGGTCCCCACGACCTCGGGGTGCGCGGCGAGATAGTCGGCGAGCCGGTCGACCATGCGCCGCGCGCGCTCGTGCTCGCGCTCCGTGAGCCAGCCCTCGGGCAGGTCGAGGGTGGGCCACAGCCGGTCGAGCTCGGCGTGCAGCTCCTCGCGCGTGCCGCTCGGGTGGGCGTCGGCGATCTCGTGCACGAGCGTCCCGAGCTCGGACGCGAACGAGCTCGTGCCCGTCCCGCCCGCAGACTCGAGCGCCCAGCGCAGCGAGCAGCGAGAGAGCGACTCGACGCGCGAGGGCGAGATGGTCGCGCGCTGCTGCGGCCCGTAGAGCGGCGCCTCGGTGCTCACCGGAGCGAGTCCCGCCCACGTCGCGGGGTCGGCCCCCGGGACCCCCGCCGCGGCGAGCCGTGCGAGGTGGCGCGCAGCCCGATCGGCACGGGAGCGCGCCTCAGTCGACGGAGCGTCCTCGAGCTCGGGGGCGAGCGCCTCGCGACGCAGCTGGGCGACGAGACCACGCAGGTCGAGCGGCAGCTCGGGGTCACGGCGGCGGCTCTCGACGTCACCGTCGTCGGCGGGCGGCGCGACGAGGTCGAGGAAGCCCGAGGGGCGATCCTCCTCGTCCTGCACCGCGGTCACCACAAGGCGCGTGCGGGCGCGCGAGACCGCGAGCGCGAACGAGCGCAGCTCGTCGTCGAGAACCGCACGCCGCGCCTCGCGCAGGTCCGTCCCTCGTGCCGCGAGCCGTCCCGCGACCGCGTCGACGAGGCCTTGCGCGCCGAGCAGGGAGTCGCGCAGGCGCAGGTCGGGCCATGCGCCGTCCTGGACGCCCGTGACCGCGACGAGCTCCCACTGCCCGCCGGCCGCGCTCGCCGCGGTGCACAAGGTCACTGCGTCCGCGCCCGTCGCGCGGGCTGCGAGCGTGTCCTCCGTGAGGTCCTGCGCCGCGAGGTGCTCGAGGAACCCCTCGGGCCCTGCGTGCGGCATGCGCTCGGCGTGCCGCTCGGCGGCCTTGAAGAGAGCGAGCATCGCGTCGAGGTCGCGATCCGCGCGCAGCCCCGTGACGCCGCCCGCGAGGGCAGCAGCACGCCAGGGCCCCTCGAGCCCTGCGGCGGACCACACCGCCCACAAGACGGTCGCGGCCGTCGCGCCCGGCTCGCGCATCGCACGACGTCCCGCCTCGAGGACGGCGGTGACCGTGCGCAACGCCCGCGCCTGGGGCGCCGCGTGCGCGGGGAGCGTGGCGGCCAGGCCGCTCGCGGTCACCGCCTCGACGAGGAGCGCCCCGCTCGCGCGGTAGCCGCCCGAGGAGAGCTCGGCCTCGCGCAAGAGCTTGCGCAGCCGACGCAGGCCGAGTGCGTCGAGACCGCCGACGACCGAGGTGAGCAGCTCGGCGACCGTCTCCTCGTCGAGCCACGGCTCGTCCGCGTCGCGAGACGGGTCCTCGGCGTCGATGACCGCACGCATCGCGAGCAGAAAGGGGCGGACCGCGGGCTCAGAGCGCACCGGAAGCTCCGCACCGGGGACGTGGACGGGCACCGAGAGCCGCACGAGCGCCGATCGCAACGCGGTGACCTGCGACCCCGAGCGGGCCACGACCGCCATGTCGCGCCACGGGACATGGCCGAGCAGGTGCGCCTCGCGCAGCGCACGGGCGACGAAGGCTGCCTCCTGCGCCCGCGAGGACAGCACCGCGACGGTCACGGGCTCGACGTCGCCCGGGTCCTGCGCCCCGCGCGGCTCGACGTCCTGGTGCCCGTGCGTCCCGGCGCCGCGCACGAGCGCCGTGACCCGGGAGGTCACCTCGGCGAGCCGGGGCCCCTGACGGTGCCCGCGGCGGAGCACGAGCGGCTCGGTGCCGAGCAGGCCGAAGCCGTCGAGGAACGCGGTCGGCACGGCCCCGCGGTGCGTCTGGACCGCGACGTCGGGGTCGCCGAGCACGACGAGTCGCGCACCACGGTCCACGAGCACGCGCGCGAGCTGACCGACCGCCTGGGTCGACTCCTGGGCGTCGTCGACGACCACGAGGTCCCACGACGGGACGTCCTCGTCGGGCCACGCCGCGATCGCCTCGGCCGCCCGCTCGACGAGCAGCCCGGGGTCAAGGCGCTCTCCCGCGTCGGGCGTCGCGGTGCCGAGCGCGACGACGTCGAGGTACTCGCGGTAGAGCGTCGCCGCGAAGGTCCACTCGGCGCGGCCGTGCCGGTCACCGAGCGCCGCGAGCTCGTCAGGACCCACGCCGCGCTCGGCCGCGCGCATGAGCAGGTCACGCAGCTCGTCACGGAAGGCGCGCTGGGCGAGGACCTCGACCGGGACGCCGTCGGGCAGCCGAAGACCGACCCCCTCGCCCTCGAGGTGCCCCTCGAGCAGCTCGCGCAGCAGCACGTCCTGCTCAGGTCCCGAGATGAGCACGGGCAGCGGTCGCCCCTCGCGCACCGCCTCGGTCCGCAGGACCGCGAAGGCGAGGCTCGTGGGCGTGCGCACGAGCGGCCCGCGCGTGACCTGGCCGAGCAGCCCTGCGGCCCGTTCACGCAGCGCGCCCGCGCTCTTGCGACGCGGGGAGAGCATGACCACCCGATCCGCAGGGACGCCGGCCGCGACCGCCTCGAGCAGCACCGCGAGAGCCGTCGTCGTCTTGCCCGTGCCCGGCGCCCCGAGCACGGCGAGCGACTCGCCCGCGACCGCGCGACGCACGACCTCGGCCTGGTGCTCGTCGAGCTCGGGAAGCGGTGCGGGCGGGGCGGGCGCGACGAGACGGACGGGACCAGGCATGGCGACATGAGACCACAGCCGTGTGACACGACCGGGGTCCTCGCCGCGCGACGCGGCCCCGGGGGCGGTCAGTCCTCCGCGTCGGGGAACGGCCACCCGTTCGGCTCGCACGGCGCGACCCGCACCGACTGCTGCTGCATCACGGGCGCGAGCTCGCCCGCGCCGGGGCACGAGACGTGCTGCTTGCCGAGCAGGTGCCCGACCTCGTGGTTGACGACGTACTGGCGGTACTGGGTCCGCGAGGTGAACTCCTCGGTCCCCTCGACCCAGCGCGTGAAGTTGAGGGCCGCGTGCCCCTCACGCCCGCACGAGTACTCGCCCTCGGTGCGCAGCGGCGCGCACAGCTCGTCGACCTTCGCGGGCGAGGCGAGCACGACGCGCATGTCCGCCTCCCCCTCGACGCGGGCGAACGTCAAGGTGCCCTCGGCCCCCCAACCGCGCGGGTCGTTGAGGATCGTCATGACGGTCTCGGCGAAGCGCAGCCCGTCGACCGGGAGCCCGTCCTCGACCTCGACCCGCACGCGCACGAGCTCGCCCGAGCCGGGCGCCTCGGACTCGCCCGGGACGCGCAGCAGCTCCCCGCTCGCGCTGCGCGGGGTCCCTGCCTCGAGGATCCCTGCCTCGCGGTCCGCGGGGCTGAGCCCCGTCTCGTCGGGCTCCTCGGGGTCCGGCTCCTTGTCCTTCTTCTTCCTGGGCTTCTTCTCGCCCTCGTCCTCCGGGCTCGACGACGGCGCGTCGCCCAGGGGCGTGGGCGAGACCGTCATGAGGTCCAGACCGGTCCCCGCGAGGTCGTCGACGACGCTCGGTGCCGCGTCCTCCTGATGGGTCAGCGCCCCCGCGCCGATCCCGGCCGCGAAGCACGCGAGGACCACCGCGACGAGCACGGGGATGCGCACGACGCGGCGGCGTGACCGCGACGATCGCTCTCCGCGCGCGGCGTCCGCGTGCTCAGGCCCCACGTGGCCTCGTGCCCATGACATCGTTCCATGTTCTCATCCGGTCCCGCGGGTCGAGCAACTCGTGCGGCTACGATCGGGCCGTGGCCGAGACCCCTGACACCGTGAGACGCACGCGCATGACGCGCGACGCGCGGCGCGAGCAGGTGCTCCAGATCGCCCAGGAGCTGTTCGCGACCCAGGGCTACCACCACGTGTCGATGGACGACATCGCCGACCAGGCGCTCGTGTCCAAGCCTGTGCTGTACCGCCACTTCCCCTCGAAGCTCGACCTGTACCTCGCGGTCGTCGACAGGGCGGGCGACGCCCTCGTCGCCGCGGTGAGCACGGCTCTCGAGCCGCTCGCGGACCCCGAGCCCGCGCCCGGGGACGGCGAGGCCGTCGTGCACGCGCTCGTGCGCGCCTACTTCGACTACGTCGAGGCCGCGGGGCAGGCCGCGACGCTGCTCTTCGAGTCCGACGTCACGCGCGACGACGACGTCCGCGCCCGGGTCGAGAGCGCCTCTGTCGAGACCGCGGGACGCATCTCTGGCGTGCTCGAGCACTTCACGTCGCTCTCCCCCGCGCACACCGAGCTCGTCGCGACCTCGCTCGTAGGGATGGCGCAGATCGCCGCGAGCGCCCGGCACCGTGGGGACGGGCCGTACGCCTCGCTCTCGGTCGAGGAGGCCGCGGACCTCGTCGCGCGCGTCGCGTGGGGCGGGATCACGGGTCTCGTGCGGGCCGAGCAGGCCGAACGGGGCTGAGCCGCCGGGTACGCCGGGCGCGAACACCGCGTCGGGACCGGGCCCACCGCACCTTAGGATGGCTCGCGAGCCGCGGTGCGGCGACGCGACAGGAAGGCATGACAGTGGACATCACGATCGGTGTGCAGCACCTGGCCCGCGAGCTCGTGGTCGAGTCGGACCTCTCGGCGCAGGAGGCTGCGGCCACGGTCAGCGCCGCGATCTCGGGCGGCGCGACGCTCGAGCTCGACGACACGCGCGGGCGCCGGGTCATCGTCCCGACCGCCGCGATCGGCTACGTCGAGATCGGCAGCGAGCAGGCGCGTCCCGTGGGCTTCGGCGCCGCGAACTGACTCAGGCCGTCAGGCCGAGCCGCTCCATGCGCCGGGTGTGCTCGGCCGTGAGCGCGGCGAACACGCGCTGGACCCGGTCCTCGGACTCACCCGGCCCGGCAGCCGCGAGCAGGCGACCGAACGCGGGGTGACGCACGATCGTCCCCTGGATCACGGCGAGCGCGTCCCCGACGAGCCGGCGGCCCCACAGCGCGAGGCGTGACGCGGCGACGTCGTCGGCGAGCACCTGGGACAGCTGCGCGACGACGAGCTCGGTGTGGGCCTCGTCCCCGAGCAGCCCCGCGACGAGCTCGCGCGTCTCGGGGTCCGTCCCCTCGGCGAGCAGGCGCAGGAAGTCGTCGGCGACCGCGTAGCCGATGAAGGCCTTGAGGAGGCGCTCGGACCATGAGCCGGCGGTCGTGCGCTCCTCGAAGTCCTGCACGACCCCGTCGAACGGCGCCATCGCCTCCGCGGGGTCGCCGCCGAGCGCCGTGATCCGCTCGACGAGCCGCTCCTGCCGCTCGAGCGCACGCACCGCGGAGCGCGCGATCACCTGCCGCTCCTGGATGCTCGGCGCCGCAGCCGCGTCACCCGCGAGCCGCACGAACGCCTCGAACTCGAACTCGGCCGCGAGGCCGAGCATGACGACGGTGTCGGCCCCCGGGTCCGAGGAGGGGGTCGCCGGGGAAGGGCTGAGACGAGTCACCGCGGCAGCCTATCGCCGTGCGACGCGCCGCACCGCGGCACGAGGGGGCGCTGTCCGATAGCATGTCCTCGTTCAACGGTTGCCCGGTCGTCTCGACGATCCGCTGGCCCACCCGCTCACCGGGTGTCGTCGCCGGCACTGAAATCCACGATCGGCTGCCGACCATCACGCGATGGCGCACGTCCCGATCACCCGGTCCTCGACCAGACCCCGGCCCGTAGCCCGCCGTCGCACGCACGAAGGCAAGTGACGACGTGACAGCTTCTCCCCAGGCTCCCGAGAGCCCGGCCACCGACGAGGCCCCCCAGACCGAGACCCTCGAGGTCAAGACCAACGAGGGCGGCATGCCGCTCGTCGAGGCGACCCACGCGAGCGTGCAGGCCGCCGACACGACCTTCGCCGACTACGGCGTGCGGCAAGAGATCGTCGACGCGCTCGCCGGCGCCGGCATCACCGCCCCCTTCCCGATCCAGGCGATGACCCTCCCGGTCGCGCTCGCGGGCCACGACATCATCGGCCAGGCGAAGACCGGCACGGGCAAGACCCTCGGCTTCGGCGTTCCCCTCCTGCATCGGGTCGTCGCGCCCGGCGAGGAGGGCTACGACGAGCTGCCCGCCCCGGGCAAGCCGCAGGCCCTCGTCGTGGCCCCCACGCGCGAGCTCGCGGTCCAGGTCGCGGGCGACCTGGTCATGGCGTCCTCGCTGCGCAAGGTCCGCATCGTGCAGATCTACGGCGGGCGGGCCTACGAGCCGCAGATCGAGGCGCTCAACCGTGGCGTCGAGGTCGTCGTCGGCACGCCCGGGCGCATGATCGACCTGCTCGAGCAGGGTCACCTCGACCTGTCCTACGTCAAGTGCGTCGTGCTCGACGAGGCCGACGAGATGCTCGACCTCGGCTTCCTGCCCGACGTCGAGAAGCTCCTCGCCCGCACCCCCGCCTCGCGGCACACGATGCTGTTCTCCGCGACGATGCCCGGCCCCGTCGTCGCGATGGCACGCCGGTACATGACCCAGCCCACCCACATCCGCGCGAACGACCCCGAGGACTCGGGCGCGACGGTCAAGAACATCCGGCAGATCGTCTACCGCGCGCACGCCCTCGACAAGGTCGAGGTGCTCGCGCGCATCCTGCAGGCCGAGGGCCGCGGGCTCACGATCGTCTTCGCGCGCACCAAGCGCACCGCGGCGAAGGTCGCCGACGACCTCGTCGACCGCGGCTTCGCGGCCGCCTCGCTGCACGGCGACCTCGGCCAGGGTGCACGCGAGCAGGCCCTGCGCGCGTTCCGCAACGGCAAGGTCGACGTGCTCGTCGCGACCGACGTCGCCGCGCGCGGGATCGACGTCGACGACGTCACCCACGTCGTCAACTACCAGTGCCCCGAGGACGAGAAGGTCTACCTGCACCGCACGGGTCGCACGGGTCGCGCGGGCAACAAGGGCACCGCGGTGACCTTCGTCGACTGGGACGACGTGCCGCGCTGGTCGCTCATCGACAAGGCGCTCGACCTCGGCATCCCCGAGCCCGTCGAGACCTACTCCTCCTCCCCGCACCTGTTCACCGACCTCGGCATCCCCGAGGGCACGAAGGGCCGCCTGCCGCGCAGCGCGCGCACCCGCGCGGGCCTCGACGCCGAGGTGCTCGAGGACCTCGGCGAGAC
>JAJUHG010000013.1 GCA_029267995.1 Micrococcales bacterium | reverse complement strand
GCCGTTGACGAGCACGTCGGTCACGCCCGGCTCGTCGAGCAAGGCCTGGAGAGGGCCCGCGAGGGCCTCGGTCTCGGTGCTCACAGCTCTGCCACGACCTGCGCGGCCGCACGCGCGAGCGGCCCGCGCGGCGGTGGCCCGAGCCCGTGCTCGAGCGCCGAGTCGAGTCGCCGGTCCGGGCGCATCGCGACCGCGACAGGCAGGTCGACGACGTGCGCGAGCTCAAGCACCCCCAGACCCCCCGGGGCGGGACCGCGCACGACGAGCCGCACGTCGCCGACCACGCCCGCGAGCCGGTCCCGCCACGCCAGGACGCCCGCCGCGGAGCGCACGTCACGCGGCGCGACCACGAGCACCGTGTCCGCGAGCGCGAGCAGGGAGTCCTCCCGCGGCCCGTCGAGGACGAGGCATGCCGCCGTGCCCGCGAGCGCGGCCAAGGTCTCGGCGCGCACCGCGACAGCCGGGTCGGGTCGACCACGGTCCCTCGAGAGCACGCGTACGCCCGACCACTGCGCGAGCCCGTCGACGACGGCGCCGCCCGGGTCCGCCGCGAGGTCCGGCCACCGCGGCCCTTCGGCCCGCTCGAGCCCGAGCAGGACGTCAAGACCCCCGCCCTGCGCGAGGTCGACGAGGACGACCTCGCCGCGCCGTCGCGGGCCCGCGCCCGCCCGAACCGCTCGCGCGAGGGCCGCCGCGAACGAGGAGACCCCCGCACCACCACGCGCCCCCACGACCGCAACCGTCCTTCGATCCACGCGCCGATCCTCGCCGTGCGCGAGCGCGGCGGCACGCGGCCCGGCGTCCGCCTGTGGAACACCCGAGCGTCAGGGCCGGGCGTTAGGCTCGGCGCATGCGGGAGGGAGCGAGCGCGCCACGCACGAGCGAGAGCCCCGCCCTGCCCGAGCCACGGCGCAGCGCCGCGTTCTTCGACCTCGACAAGACGATCATCGCGACGACGTCCGCGACCGCCTTCTCGCGGCCCTTCCTGGCCGGCGGGCTGCTCACCCGGGGGGACATGCTGCGCACCGCGTACGCGCAGTTCCTCTACCTCGTGGGTGGGGCGGACGCCGAGCAGACCGAACGGCTGCGGGCGCGCCTGTCTGCCGTGTCGACCGGGTGGGACGTCGAGACCGTCCGCGCGATCGTCGCCGAGACGATCCATGAGCACATCGACCCCGTCGTCTACGCCGAGGCCGTCGAGCTCATCGCGACCCACCACGCCGAGGGGCGCGACGTCGTCGTCGTGTCCGCCTCGGGCTCGGAGGTCGTCGAGCCGATCGCCGCGCTGATCGGCGCCGACCACGTCGTCGCGACCCGCATGGCGGTCGAGGGCGGGCGCTACACGGGCGAGATCGACTTCTACTGCTACGGGGAGAACAAGGCGGTCGCGATGCGCGAGCTCGCCGAGCGCGAGGGCTACGACCTCGAGGCGAGCTATGCCTACTCCGACTCGATCACCGACACCCCGATGCTCGAGGCCGTCGGGCACGCCGTCGTCGTCAATCCTGACCGTGCGCTGCGGCGCCTCGCGGAGGAGAAGGGGTGGCAGGTCGCGCGGTTCACCCACCCCCAGCCGCTGTCGGAACGGCTGCGCCCCGTGGCTCCCGTGGCCGCCGTCGGCGGGGCTGCCCTCGCGGTCGGCGCGGCCGCGCTCGTGTGGCGCGCGGTGCGCCGTCGGCGCGGAGCCTGACCCACCCCGCGGGACCTAGGACCCTAGGGATTCTGCGGATCCTGAGCCCTGACCAGCATGTTTCGAAAGTCCTTCGCGGGGACGCGCTCCCACCGGTTGTGGGCCCGCGTACCGTCGGGTAACAATGGTTCTGCAACAGAACAGGGAAGCGGGAACCCACGCGCGACTGGTCCACGCATAGGACTTGCCGACCGGGCTCGAGAGCCCGCCACCGGCGCAAACACGTGCACGCTTGATACCCCACTTCTCTGGCTGTTGCCGACGGCGCCCTGGCCCCCTGGGGCGCCGTCCCCTTGTGCGTCGCACCGACAGCACGCCGCACCCGCGCGTGCGCGACCGACCTCTCGCCCGCGCCGGGGCATGATGGGGCCATGAGCTCAGCGCCGAGCGTTTCCTCGTCGATCACCGTCCGCATGGAGGTCCAGGCCCGCCCGACGGCGGTCTCGGAGCTCACGACCGCGATCGAGCAGGTGGGAGGGATCGTCACGGCGCTCGACGTGCGCACCTCGGGCCACGAGCGCATCGGCGTGGACGTCACGTGCGCGACGCGCGGGGAGGAGCACGCGAACCAGATCGTCGCGGCGCTGCGCGACCTCGACGGGGTCGTGGTCGAGCGCGTCTCGGACCGCACCTTCCTGCTGCACCTGGGCGGCAAGCTCTCGGTCGAGTCGAAGATCCCGCTGCGCAACCGCGACGACCTGTCGATGGCCTACACCCCCGGGGTCGCGCGGGTGTGCGAGGCGATCGCAGCCCGCCCCGAGGACGCGCGCCGCCTGACGATCAAGCGCAACACGATCGCGGTGGTCACCGACGGCACCGCGGTGCTGGGCCTGGGCGACATCGGCCCCCTCGCCTCGCTGCCGGTCATGGAGGGCAAGGCCGTGCTGTTCAAGCGCTTCGCGGACATCGACGCGTTCCCGATCGCCCTGGACACCACCGACGTCGAGGAGATCGTGCGCACCGTGGTCGCGATCGCCCCGGTGTTCGCGGGCATCAACCTCGAGGACATCTCCGCCCCGCGCTGCTTCGAGATCGAACGGCGCCTGCGCGACGCGCTCGACATCCCCGTGTTCCACGACGACCAGCACGGCACCGCGATCGTGGCCCTCGCCGCGCTCATGAACGCCCTCAAGGTCGTGGGCAAGCAGATCGAGGGCGTGCGGATCGTCATGTCCGGTGCGGGCGCGGCCGGCACGGCAGTGCTCAAGCTGCTCCTCGCGGCCGGGGCGCGCGACGTGGTGGTGGCCGACATCGACGGCGTCGTCCACCCCGACCGCCCGGGCCTGCCCGAGGCGCTGCGCTGGACCGCCGAGCACACCAACCCCCGCCGCGTGACCGGGACGCTGCGCGAGGCCCTCGCAGGCGCCGACGTGTTCATCGGGCTGTCCGCCCCCGACCTGCTTACGGGCAAGGACATCTCGACCATGGCGCACGACGCGATCGTGTTCGCGATGGCCAACCCGCGCCCCGAGGTCGACCCCGACGAGGCCGCGCAGTACGCCGCGGTGGTCGGCACGGGGCGCAGCGACTTCGCCAACCAGATCAACAACGTGCTCGCCTTCCCCGGGGTGTTCCGAGGACTCATCGACTCCCAGTCCTCGCGCGTGACCGACACGCTCTTGCTCGCGGCCGCACGCGCGCTGGCCTCGGTCGTGACCGACGAGGAGCTCAACGCGACCTACATCATCCCGAGCGTGTTCCACCCCGAGGTGACCTCGCGCGTCGCTGCCGCGGTCGCCGAGGCCTCGCGCACCGACCCCGTCCAGACGGGCGAACTGCGCACGGTCTCCCCCGACCTCATCCCCTGACCGCGCCGACGTCGGCACCTGGCACCGAGGTCGGCAGGCGCACCTGCCGAGCTCGGTGCGGACTGCCGAGCTCGGCGGGGGAGTGTGCGGGGAGTGGGCGGGGAGTGCGCAGGGAGGTGGGGCAGAGTGGGTCAGAGGCGGGCGCGCAGGTACTGGGGCTGCCAGGGCACGCGCTCGTCCCCGAGCTCGCGCGCGGCGCGCAGCGCCCAGCGCGGTTCACGCAGTGCCTGGCGGGCGACCATGACGGCGTCCGCCGAGCCCTCGACGAGGATCTGCTCGGCCTGGACCGGCTCGGTGACGAGGCCGACCGCGCTCACCGGGACACCCGCCCCTTCGCGCACCGCGCGCGCCGCGGGCACCTGGTAGCCGGGCCCCACCGGGATGTCGACGAGCACGTTGCCGCCCGTCGAGACGTCCACGAGGTCCGCCCCCGCGACGGCGAGCTCCTTGGCGAGCTGCACGCTCTCATCGACCGTGAGGCCCCCCTCGGCCCAGTCGGTCGCGGAGATGCGCACGAGCAGCGCGCGCTCGGCGGGCCACACCTCGCGCACCGCGCGCGTGACCTCGAGCGGCAGGCGCATGCGGTTCTCGAGCGAGCCGCCGTAGTCGTCGGTGCGCTCGTTGGACAGCGGGGAGAGGAACTCGTGCAGCAGGTAACCGTGCGCGGCGTGCACCTCGACCACGTCGAAGCCCGCCGCGAGCGCGCGCCGGGCCGCGGCCGCGAACAGCTCGGGGATCGCCGCGACCTGCTCGCCGGTCAGCTCGCGCGGCGCCGGCAACCCGGGGAAGGGCACGGGCGAGGGGCCCACGGTCTGCCAGCCCGCCGACGACGGCGGTTCGTAGCCGCGCTCCTCGGCCCACGGCCACCACGTCGAGGCCTTGCGTCCCGCGTGCGCGAGCTGGACGCCGATCACGGTGCCGCGCTCGTGGACGAAGTCGGTGATGCGCCGCCACGCCGCGACGTGCTCGTCGGTGTAGAGACCGGCGTCCCGGCTCGTGATGCGCCCCTCGGCGACCACGGCGGTCGCCTCGGCGACGACGAGCCCGAAGCCGCCCGTCGCGAGCGAGCCGAGGTGCTGCAGGTGCCAGTCGCCCACGAGGCCGTCGCTCGCCGAGTACTGACACATCGGCGCGACCCACGCGCGGTTCGGCAGGACGGTCTCCCGCAAGGTCAGGGGATCGAACAGTCGACTCATGCCGCGGTCAACCTCGCTCTGCCTGCCCGTGTTCCACCGTGTCCACGCAGATCACCCGCTCGGCTCACCCGAACAGTGCGGCCGCCTTGATCGCCGTCTGCACGATCCCGTAGGCGAGCAGTCCCGAGACGAGCACCCACAGGGCGCTCGCGACGAGGCGCGTCGCGCGAGGTGCGGCGGTCGGCTGCCGGTCGGTCGTGGTCATCTCAGGCCTCCGAGGTCGTGGCCGCGAGCTGCGGCTCGGTGCGGGCGTACGTCGCGTCGTCGGCGTGCCCCTGGGCCGCGGCCGTCGTCGCGGCCACGTGGTGCCTCGCGTCGACGGGCCGCACGAGGAGGTTCGCCGTGAAACCGATCGCGAGCACCCCGACCATGACGAGCAACGAGGGGATGTACAGCGCCTGGCCCGTGACGCCCTGGGCCGAGCGGGAGTCGGCGATCGCGTTGACGATGAGCGGTCCCGCGACTCCCGCGGCGGACCACGCCGTGAGCAGCCGTCCGTGGATCGCCCCGACCTCGAGCCGGCCGAACAGGTCCTGCAGGTAGGCGGGGATCGTCGCGAATCCGCCGCCGTAGAAGGTGAGGATGAAGAAGGTCAGCACGACGAACAGCGCGACCGAGGAGCCCCCGAGGGTCGCGACGCCCGTGTAGAGCACGGCGCCCGTGCCGAGGTAGAGCATGTACGCGCGCTTGCGGCCGATCCGGTCGGACAGCGTCGACCAGCCGAGGCGGCCCGAGAGGTTCGCGAGCGAGAGCAGGCCGACGAAGCCCGCGGCGGCCTGCGGGGTCACCGAGGAGAAGAAGTCCTGGATCATCGGCGAGGCCTGCTCGAGGATCCCGATGCCGGCCGTGACGTTCGTGAACAGCACGATCCACAGCAGGGAGAACTGCGGGGTCCGGATCGCCCGGGTCGCGGTGACGTCGCCCTTGGCCTGGGTCGAGATCGCCCTCGCCGACGGCGTCCAGCCCGCGGGCTTCCAGCCGGGTGCGGGCACGCGCACGACGATTGCGCCGAGGGTCATGATCACGGCGTAGATCGCGCCGAGGGTGAGCATCGTCGGGACGATCGCCTCGGCCTCGGTGGGCGCGTAGGCCTTGAGCAGGGTCGCGCTGAGCGGGGAGGCGACCATCGCCCCGCCGCCGAAGCCCATGATCGCGAGGCCCGTCGCGAGGCCCGGCCGGTCGGGGAACCACTTGATGAGCGTCGAGACCGGGGCGATGTACCCGATGCCCAGCCCCATGCCGCCGATGAAACCGTAGCCGAGGTAGACGACCCACAGCTGACCGAGGCTCACGCCGAGCGCACCGATGAGGAAGCCCGAGACCCAGAAGCACGCGGACAGCGCGATCGCCTTGCGTGGTCCGGCTCGGTCGACCCAGCGCCCGCCCACCGCGGCGGACAGCCCGAGCATGACGATCGCGATCGAGAAGATCACCGCGATCTGGGTGTGGCTCGCGTCGAAGCGCTCGACGAGGGGGTTCTTGAAGACCGAGAACGCGTAGACCTGGCCGATCGACAGGTGCACCGCGAGCGCCGCGGGCGGCACGAGCCAGCGGGGGTATCCGGGCGGGGCGATCGTCCGGGCACGGTCGAGGAGCTTCATCGGTGGGCACTCTCCGCAGGTGACTGGCCCGGAGCCGTTCCGGGTACGTCCATGCTGGTCGCGGCGTCGCGCCCGGACGGGGGACCTTGGTCGCGCGGGGGCGGGTGGGACACGTCTCTCGCAGGTCGCCGGGCGCTACTAGAGTGCTGCGCGGGAAGGGTGCCGAGCATGTTCGCACCCGCGTCGACGAAGCCGTGGAGGAATCGTGTCCGAGCCGAACCAGCCCGCCCTGGAGAACCTGCTCACGGAAGGGCGCCGGTTCGAGCCGAGCCCTGAGTTCGCCGCGCAGGCCAACGTCCAGGCCGGCGCCTACGACGCCGTCGGCGAGGACCTTGCGGCGTACTGGGCGGGCCGCTCGCGCGAGCTGCTCACGTGGCGCACACCGTTCACCCAGAGCCTCGACTGGTCCGACGCGCCGATCGCGCGGTGGTTCGCCGACGGCACGATCAACGCGGCCTACAACGCGCTCGACCGGCACGTCGAGGCGGGCATCGGCGACCGGGTCGCGCTGCACTTCGAGGGTGAGCCGGGCGACTCGCGCTCGATCACCTACGCCGAGCTGCGCGACGAGGTCGCACGCACCGCGAACGTGCTCGCCTCGCTCGGGGTGCGCACGGGCGACCGGGTCGCGATCTACCTGCCGCTCGTGCCCGAGGCGGTCGTCGCGATGCTCGCGTGCGCGCGCCTCGGCGCCCCGCACTCGGTCGTGTTCGGCGGGTTCTCCGCCGAGGCGCTGCACTCGCGCATCGAGGACGCCGAGGCGAAGGTCGTCATCACGGCCGACGGCGGCTTCCGGCGGGGCAAGCCGTTCGCGCTCAAGCCCGCGGTCGACGAGGCGCTCGCGAAGGGCGCCCCGAGCGTCGAGCACGTGCTCGTCGTGCGGCGCACCGGCCAGGAGACGGCGTGGACCGAGGGGCGGGACGTGTGGTGGCACGACGTGGTCCCGCAGGCCTCGACCGAGCACGAGCCCGCGTGGGTCGAGGCCGAGCACCCGCTGTTCATCCTCTACACCTCAGGCACGACCGGGAAGCCCAAGGGCATCCTGCACACGACGGGCGGCTACCTCACGCAGGTCGCGGCGACGCACCGTGACGTGTTCGACCTCAAGCCCGCGACGGACGTGTACTGGTGCACCGCGGACATCGGCTGGGTCACGGGTCACTCCTACGTCGTGTACGGCCCGCTCGTGAACGGTGCGACGCAGGTCATCTACGAGGGCACGCCCGACACCCCGCACCGCGGCCGCTGGTGGGAGATCGTCGCGAAGTACGGCGTGACGATCCTCTACACCGCCCCGACCGCGATCCGCACGTACATGAAGTGGGGCGAGGAGATCCCCGCGCAGCACGACCTGTCCTCGCTGCGCCTGCTCGGCTCGGTCGGTGAGCCGATCAACCCCGAGGCGTGGGTCTGGTACCGCCGGGTGATCGGCGGGGACCGCACGCCCGTGGTCGACACGTGGTGGCAGACCGAGACGGGCGCGATCATGATCTCCCCGCTCCCGGGCGTCACGGCCGCGAAGCCCGGCTCGGCGCAGACCCCCCTGCCGGGCATCTCGGCGAACGTCGTCGACGACGACGGCCAGCCCGTCCCCGCGGGCGGTGGCGGGTACCTCGTGGTCAACCAGCCGTGGCCCGCGATGCTGCGCGGCATCTGGGGCGACCCCGAGCGCTACGCGGACACCTACTGGTCCCGCTTCCCCGGGGTGTACTTCGCGGGTGACGGGGCGAAGAAGGACGAGGACGGCGACATCTGGGTCCTGGGCCGGGTCGACGACGTCATGAACGTCTCGGGGCACCGCCTGTCGACCACCGAGATCGAGTCGGCTCTCGTCTCGCACGACTGGGTCGCCGAGGCCGCGGTCGTGGGCGCGAGCGACGACACGACCGGTCAGGCGGTCGTCGCGTTCGTGATCCTGCGCGGGGGCGGGCCCGAGGGGGTCACCGAGGCCGAGCTCGTCGAGACGCTGCGTCAGCACGTCGCCAAGGAGATCGGCCCGATCGCCAAGCCGCGCCAGGTGCTCGTGGTCCCCGAGCTGCCCAAGACGCGCTCGGGCAAGATCATGCGCCGCCTGCTGCGCGACATCGCGGAGAACCGCACGATCGGTGACGCGACGACGCTCGCGGACTCCTCGGTCATGGACCTCATCAAGTCCGAGCTCTCGGGCGGCGGAAGCAAGGACTAGCGCTTCTACAACGTTGTAGAGTCGGGGCCGGCCCGGTCCGCGCTGTGCGCGAGGGCCAGCCCCGGCCATCGACGTCCCCAGAGAGGTGCCCATGACGACCGCCCGGCTGCGACTCGACCCCGCCTTCACCGTCGGGCCCGTGAACCGGCGCCTGTTCGGCTCCTTCGTCGAGCACCTCGGCCGGTGCGTGTACGAGGGCATCTACGAGCCGGGCCACCCCGAGGCCGACGCCGAGGGGTTCCGTCGTGACGTCCTCGAGCTCGTGCGCGAGCTCGGCGTGACGACCGTGCGCTACCCGGGCGGCAACTTCGTCTCGGGCTACCGCTGGGAGGACGGCGTCGGCCCGCGCGAGGAGCGCCCCCGGCGCCTCGACCTCGCGTGGCGTGCGACCGAGACGAACGAGGTCGGCCTGCACGAGTTCGCGCGCTGGTGCGAGCTCGCCGACGTCGAGCTCATGTACGCGGTCAACCTCGGCACGCGCGGCGTCGCGGAGGCGCTCGACGTCCTCGAGTACGCGAACATCCCGGGCGGGACGGCCCTGTCCGACGCGCGCCGCGCCAACGGTGCCGAGCAGCCCTTCGACATCCGCATGTGGTGCCTCGGCAACGAGATGGACGGGCCGTGGCAGCTCGGGCACTCGACCCCCGAGGAGTACGGCCGGCTCGCGAGCCAGACGGCGAAGGCGATGCGTCAGATCGACAAGGACCTCGAGCTCGTCGTGTGCGGCTCGTCCGGGTCCGGCATGCCGACGTTCGGGACGTGGGAGCGCACCGTGCTCGAGCACTCCTACGACGACGTCGACTACATCTCGTGCCACGCCTACTACCAGGAGCGCGACGGCGACCTCGCGAGCTTCCTCGCCTCGGGCGTCGACATGGACCGCTTCATCGAGTCCGTCGTCGCGACGGCCGACCACGTGCGCGCCCTCGTGCGCTCGGACAAGCGCATCCAGATCTCCTTCGACGAGTGGAACGTCTGGTACATGGGCGCCGAGGAGCCCGGGACGATCACGGGCGACGAGTGGCCCGAGGTCCAGCACCGCCTCGAGAACGTCTACTCGGTCAAGGACGCCGTCGTCGTCGGTGGGCTGCTCATCTCGCTCCTGCGCCACGCCGACCGGGTCACGGCGGCGAGCCTCGCGCAGCTCGTCAACGCGATCGCCCCGATCATGACGGCCCCGGGTGGGCCCGCGTGGCGGCAGACCACGTTCTTCCCCTTCGCGACCACCTCGCGCCTCGCCCGCGGGGTCTCGCTCGACGTACGGGTCGACGTTCCCACGACGACGACGGCGGTCTACGGCGACGTCCCGCTCGTCGACGTCGCCGCGACGCACGACCCCGAGACGGGCGACGTCGCCGTCTTCGCGCTGAACCGGGCGACCGAGGGCCCGCTCGAGGTCGAGGTCGAGCTCGCGACGGGGATCGTGAGCCGGGTCGCGGAGGCGCTCACGCTGCACGACGACGACCTCGAGGCGACCAACACGCGCGAGCACCCTGACCGGGTGGGTCTCGAGGAGAACCCGACCGCGCGGCTCGACGGCGGCGTCCTGCACGTGACGCTCCCGCCCGTGTCGTGGACGGCCGTGTCGCTCAAGCCCTGAGCGCGCGACCCCACACCGCGACGACCGCGAGGTAGCCGAGCACGAGCGTGAGCGACACGCTCGCGAGCACGTCGTAGCCCCACTGGGTCACGACGACGCCCGCGAGCGCACCGCCGAGCGCGCCCCCGAGGTTCATCGCGACGTCCGAGGTCGCCTGGACGGTCGTGCGGTGCTCGTCGGGCACCTCGCCCGCGAGGAGCGCCGAGCCGGCGACGAGGCCGGCCGACCAGCCGACCCCGAGGAGCACGAGCCCGACCGTGAGGCGCATCCCCCCGTGGCCCGGGGTGCCGATCACGAGTGCGGTCGCCGCGGCGAGCGTGAGCCCGCCCAGGACGATCACCGGGACCGCCCCGAAGCGGTCGGTCGCGAGGCCGAACACGGGGCTCAGTGCGAACATGCCCGCGATGTGCAGCGAGATCACGAGGCCGATGAGCTGCAGGCTCGCCCCGTGGTGGTTCATGTGCACGGGTGTCATGACCATGACCGAGACCATGACGAGGTGCCCGACGACGATCGCGAGCAGGCCCGTGCGGGCCGCGGGCACCGCGCGGATCACGACGAACCCCTCGCCCACCGAGCGCCACGGGTTGCGCGGGGTGGGCGGCTCGGTGCCCGAGCGCTCGCGCGCGAGCAGGAGCGGGTCGGGCCGCAGGAGCAGCGCGACCGCGAGCGTCGCGAGGCCGAAGGTCACGACCATGAGCGCGAAGGCGGCCGCGGTGTGCGTCCCGCGCGCCGCGATCAGGACCCCCGCGCGCACGGCCCAGCCGTCGAGCAGCCCCGCGAGGTTGGGCCCGAGCACCGAGCCGACCGTCGCGGCCCTCACGCCGAGCGACACGGCGCGCGCCCGCGCCGCGGGGGCGGCGAGGTCGGTCGCGGCGACGCGGGCCGCGAGCCCCGCGGCGCTGCCCGCACCGATGAGCGTCATACCGAGCAGCAGCAGGGGCGTCGATCCCACGACCGTCGCGACCGTGGCCGCGAGCGCCCCGAGGCTCGCGAGCCCGTACCCGCCCACGAGGGAACGACGTCGTCCGTGGCGCGCGGCGACCTGCGCGATCGGGAGGGCCGCGAGCGCCGAGCCGACCACGACGCACGTCTGGGAGAAGCCGCCCACCGCCTCGCTCCCGGACAGCTCCGCGGCGACGAGGGAGTTCACCGCGGCCCCCGTCGCGGTCCCGACCCCGACGAGCACCTGGGCGAGGGCGAGCACCGAGACGGTGCGTCGCTGGACGGGGTCGTGCGGCGTGGTCGAGGGCGGGGGCGTCACGGGCACACTCCATCACGGTTCGCCCACCGCACGCCGGTCATCTCGCGGCGCCGGCCCGCCGATCGTTACCGGGTCGTGAGCGAAAGGTGATGAGATGGCCCCATGGCCCTCACACCGTCGGTCGTGCGCGGGGCGCTCCCCGAGGACGTCGTCCCGCTCGTGCACGGCCTCGTCGCGGACGCCGAGCAGTCCGACGGCGTCGCCCCGCTCTCCGAGCAGCGGCTGCTGTGGCTCGGGGACGACGACGCCCCCGTCGTGCACCTGCTGACGTGGGCGCCCGGGAGGCTCACGGGGATCGCCCAGCTCGACCTGGGGGTCGAGGGCAAGGCGGTCGCCGAGCTCGCGGTCGCACCGGCCGAGCGCGGCCAGGGTCTTGGCAAGGCGCTCCTCGCGGCGGCGCGCGAGGTCGCGGGTGACCGCGAGCTGTCCGTGTGGGCGCACGGGGACCTGCCCGCGGGGCGCGCGCTCGCGAGGCAGGCGGGCCTGCGCCCCTCGCGCGAGCTGTGGCTCATGCGCCTCGAGCTCGCCGCCCGGCCCGAGGTGCCCCGCAGGGGCCTGCCCGACGGCGTCACGGTGCGCACCTTCGTCGTCGACCAGGACGAGGAGGCGTGGCTGCGGCTCAACGCGAGGGCCTTCGCCGACCACCCCGAGCAGGGGCGCATCACGCTCGCCGACGTGCGCGCGCGTCAGGGCGAGCCATGGTTCGACCCCGAGAACTTCTTCCTCGCCGAGCGGGACGGTGCGCTCCTCGCCTCGGTGTGGCTCAAGGTCGTCGACGGGGTCGGGGAGATCTACGTCCTGGGCGTCGACCCGGACGCGCAGGGCCTGGGCCTGGGGACCGAGCTCACGGCGATCTCGCTCGACCGGTTCGAGGAGCTGGGCCTCGGCGTCGCGATCCTCTACACCTCGGCCGAGAACATCGCCGCGGTACGCACCTACGCGAAGTTCGGCTTCACGCCGTCGAACGTCGACGTGACCTACTCCTGAGACACCCCGACGACGGCGCGTCGTCGTCGGCGATCTCCGTCTCCCCCGGGCCCCCTCGAGGTGTCACGATGGGAGACGTGACCGACACCGAGGAAGTGCTTGCGTCGACCCGCGAGCCGCTCACGCCCCCCGAACCCCTCCCCGAGGACCGCTTCGCGGACCGTGAGCTCTCGTGGCTCGCGTTCAACCGGCGCGTCCTCGAGCTCGCCGAGGACGAGTCCCTGCCTCTGCTCGAGCGGGTGCGCTTCCTCGCGATCTTCGCCTCGAACCTCGACGAGTTCTTCATGGTGCGCGTCGCGGGCCTCAAGCGGCGCATCGCGACGGGTCTGGCCGTGACGGCCGCCTCGGGCCTGAGCCCACGCCAGGTGCTCGAGGCGATCTCCGAGGCCGCGCACGAGCTCATGGACCGGCACGCCCGCGTGTTCTCCGAACAGGTCCAGCCCGCGCTCGCGGCCGAGGGCATCACGCTCGTGCGCTGGGACGAGCTCGGTCAGAGCGAGCAGGACCGGTTACACAAGTTCTTCCGCAAGCAGATCTTCCCCGTCCTGACCCCGCTCGCCGTCGACCCCGCGCATCCCTTCCCCTACATCTCGGGGCTCTCGCTCAACCTCGCGGTCGGGGTGCGCAACCCCGCGACCGGCAAGGAGCACTTCGCGCGCGTCAAGGTCCCCCCGCTCCTGCCGCGGTTCATCGCGGTCGACGCACGCGGCCGCCCGAGCGCGCCGAGCACCCAGACCGCGGACCCAGGACTGGGCCCCACGAGCTTCGTCCCGATCGAGGACGTCATCGCCGAGCACCTCGACCACCTGTTCCCCGGCATGGAGGTCATCGCCCACCACACCTTCCGGGTGACCCGCAACGAGGACGTCGAGGTCGAGGAGGACGACGCGGAGAACCTCCTGCAGGCGATGGAGAAGGAGCTGCTGCGCCGCCGCTTCGGGCCGCCCGTGCGCCTCGAGCTCGCGCGCGGGACCGACTCGCAGTTCCGCGACCTGCTCGTGCGCGAGCTCGGGGTGCACCCCGCGGAGGTGTACGAGCTGCCCGCCCCGCTCGACCTCACGGGACTCGAGGTGATCGCCGACCTCGACCGGGCCGACCTGCACTACCCACCGTTCGTGCCGACGACGCACCGTCACCTCGCTGAGGTCGAGTCCGCCCAGCCGACCGACATCTTCGCCGCGGTGCGCGAGCGCGACATCCTCCTGCACCACCCCTACGACTCGTTCTCGACCTCGGTGCAGACCTTCCTCGCGCAGGCCGCCGCCGACCCCGACGTGCTCGCGATCAAGCAGACCCTGTACCGCACCTCGGGCGACTCCCCGATCGTCGACTCGCTCATCGACGCGGCCGAGTCCGGCAAGCAGGTGCTCGCCCTCGTCGAGATCAAGGCCCGCTTCGACGAGCAGGCCAACATCTCGTGGGCGCGCAAGCTCGAGCAGGCGGGGGTGCACGTCGTCTACGGGATCGTCGGGCTCAAGACGCACTGCAAGCTCTCGCTCGTGGTCCGCCACGAGGCCGACGGGCTGCGCCGCTACTGCCACATCGGCACGGGCAACTACAACCCGCGCACCGCGCGCCTGTACACCGACCACGGGCTGCTCACGGCCGACCCCGAGGTCGGCCAGGACCTCACGCGCCTGTTCAACCAGCTGTCCGGCTACGCCCCGAAGTCCCGCTTCCACCGGCTCCTGGTCGCTCCCCGCTCGCTGCGCGGAGGGCTGATCGACCTCATCGAGAACGAGATCGAGGCTGCACGGGCGGGCCGCCCCGCGTGGATCAAGATGAAGGTCAACGCGATCGTCGACGAGGCGTGCATCGACGCCCTCTACCGCGCCTCGCAGGCGGGGGTCCCGGTCGACCTCGTGGTGCGCGGGATCTGCAGCCTGCGTCCCGGGGTCCCCGGGCTCTCGGAGAACATCCGGGTGCGCTCGATCCTCGGTCGCTTCCTCGAGCACTCGCGCATCTACGCCTTCGCGAACGCCCCCGCGGGCTCGGACGCCGAGGGTCCGACGGTCTACATCGGCTCGGCGGACCTCATGCACCGCAACCTCGACCGCCGCGTCGAGGCGCTCGTGCGACTGAGCGACCCCGAGCACCAGGCCGAGCTCGTCGAGCTGATCGACCTGTCGATGGACCCGTGCACGAGCTCGTGGCACCTGCGCCCCGACGGGACGTGGCACCGACCCGTCCCCGGTCCCGACGAGCCGCCGCTCGAGGACCTCCAGGAGCTGCTCATCGCGCGCCAGCGCCGGCGACTGGTCAGCCGCCGGTGACGCGTCGCCGTCGCGCACCCGTCCTCGCCGCGGGGGCGCTCGTGTGGCGCGAGCGCAAGGGCCGCCTCGAGGTCCTGCTCATCCACCGCCCGCGCTACGACGACTGGTCCTGGCCCAAGGGCAAGCTCGACCCGGGCGAGAGCGTCCCGGGCGCCGCGGTGCGCGAGGTCGCCGAGGAGACCGGGCTCGAGGTCGCGCTCGGCCCCCCGCTGCCGATGCTGCGGTACGCGACCGGCAACGGGCGCCGCAAGGAGGTGCACTACTGGGCCGCGCGTGTGCTCGACGAGGATGCCCCCGCGCTCGGGGCGCGACCGTCGACCTCGCGTCACACGCACGAGGTCGACGACATGCGGTGGCTCCCGCTCGGCAAGGCCACGAAGACCCTGTCGCGCGGCTCGGACCGCAAGCCGCTCAAAGCCCTCGCGAAGCTGCACGGCGAGGGCGCGCTCGCGACCCGCGCCGTCGTCGTGCTGCGGCATGCGAGCGCCGTGAGCCGCACCGCATGGGACGGCGCCGAGCAGGACCGCCCCCTCACACCGGCGGGCACCGCACAGGCCGAGGCGCTCGTGCCCTTGCTCGCGGCGTTCGGGGTCGACGCGCTCGTCACGAGCCCGTGGGAACGCTGCGCCGCGACCGTGACGCCCTACGCGAAGCAGGCCGGCGTCGTCCCCGAGCTCGCGCCCGCCCTGACCGAGGCCGCGTTCCGCGACGACCCGGCCGCGGCACGCGGGCTCGCCGCGCAGCTGCTCGCCGACGCAGCTGCCTCGGACGTCGTCGGCGCGACGGCGCTGTGCACCCACCGTCCCGTGCTTCCGGGTGTCCTCGACGCGGTCGACCCGATCGCCCCCGGGTGGGTGCGGCGCGCGCGACCAGCGCAGGACCCGTACCTGCGGCCCGCGAGCGTCGCCGTCGTCCACCTCGCCCAGGCACCGGCCGGGGTACGAGCCGTGAGCCTCGAGACGCACCGCACGCGCGCGGGCTGAGCCACGCGGACCCCGGTCGCCGGTCGGCTCAGAAGATCAGGTCGAGCAACCAGTAGAAGATCGCTGCGACCGCCGCCGCCGCCGGGATCGTGAAGATCCAGGCCGCCGCGATCGACTTGGCCACGCCCCAGCGCACTGCCGACAGACGCTTGGTTGCACCGACGCCCATGATCGCCGAGGTGATCGTGTGCGTCGTCGAGACCGGAGCGTGCAGCCAGAACGCGTTGACGTAGAGCACGATCGCCGCGACCGACTCCGCGACGAAGCCCCGCGCGGGGTCGAGCTCGATGATGCGACGGCCCAGGGTGCGCATGATGCGCCAGCCGCCCGCGTACGTCCCGAGCGAGATCGCCGCGGCCGCGGAGAGCACGACCCACAGCGGGATCGAGTCATCCTCGGAGGCGAAGCCGCCCGCGACGAGCGCCATGAACATCACGCCCATCGTCTTCTGGGCGTCCTGCAGACCGTGCCCGAGCGCCATCGCGGCGGCCGAGACGGTCTGGGCGATCCGGAAGCGGCGGAACGCGGGGGCGGGCGTCGCGCGACGGAACAGCCACAGGATGCCGACCATCGCGAAGAACGCGAGGCCGAAGCCCACGAGGGGCGAGAAGATCATCGGGAGCACGACCTTCTCGTAGATCGACGTCCCGTAGACCCCGAAGCCGGCCGCGAGACCCGCGCCGACGAGGCCACCGATGAGCGCGTGCGTCGACGAGGACGGCAGGCCGAACCACCACGTGATGAGGTTCCACGTGATCGCGCCGATGAGTCCCGCGAGGACCACGAGCAGCGCTGGGGTCGAGGCGACCCCGTCGAGCCGGACGATGCTCTTGGCGATCGTCTCGGCGACGTCGGTCGCGAGCAGCGCACCGATGAAGTTCATGACCGCGGCCATGATGAGCGCCGCGCGCGGCGTGAGCGCACGCGTCGAGACGGACGTCGCGATCGCGTTCGCGGCGTCGTGGAACCCGTTGGTGTAGTCGAAGCCGAGCGCAAACGCGACGACGACGACGACGAGCGCGATCTCCACCGGGCTCAGGACTCCTTGAGCGCGATCGCCTCGACCGTGTTGGCGACCGTCTCGAAGGCGTCAGCGGCGTCCTCGAGCTTGTCGACGACCTCCTTGAGCTTGATGAGGGTCACCGGGTCGAGGCCGTCGTCGAAGAGCTGGGCGACAAGCTTGCGGTAGCTCTTGTCGGCCTGGTTCTCGAGGCGGTTGATCTCGACCCAGTAGTCCGCGAGGTCACGCATCGCGCGCAGGCGCGGCATGGCCTCGGCCGTGAGCTCGGCGGAGCGCTGGAGCACCTGGACCTGGTCGGAGATGCGCTTGGGGAGCTCGTCGAGCTTGTACAGCACGATGAGGTCCGCGGCCTCCTCCATGTGGTCCATGCAGTCGTCGAGGCTCGAGGCGAGGCGGTAGATGTCGTCCCGGTCGAAGGGGGTGACGAAGGTCGAGTTCACGCGACGCATGATCGCGTGGGTCGCCTCGTCCGCGTTGTGCTCGGCGTCGTGGAGCTTCATCGCGATCTCCTTGCGGTCCTTGCGGTCCGCCTCCAGGAGCTCTGCCAGAAGGTTGGCGCCGGTCACGAGCTCGCGGGCGAGCTCGGCGAAGAGGTCGAAGAACGTGTTGTCGCGCGGGGTGAGTCGCATGCGCACTTCGTGGGCTCCCTATGCCAAGGGGATCGAAGACGGTGATCGTCGGTCACAGGCTAGGGCAGGCCCAGCCCAAAAGCGCAATCACCGTGGTCACCGCCCGGACGCCCGCCGTTCACCTCGGACGCACCGACCGTTCTCATGATGATGCGACGCCGGACCGAGCAGCGCCTGTCGGCGCGAAGGCCGCTCGTAGCGGCTGAGTTTGGAGCCCGGGGCCACACCGGCCCGACGTCGCCCGGACATCCTACGCTCCGCAAGGGAACGTCCCAACCGTGCAGGGCAGGCCAGGTCTGCAGGCTCAGTCGAGGCGTTCGGCGCGCCACAGCACGGCGCAGTGCTCGAGCTCCTCGGCGGTGCGCAGGAGCGAGGCCGCGCCCCGCGTCTGGTCCGCGGCGCGCCGCTCGTCGCTCGCCTCGTGCTCGTCCGCGTCGAGCGCGACGCCCGCCGCGAGCACGCGGCAGAACGCCGCGGCCCGCTCGAGCGCGACGTCGAGGTCGCCGCGGAACACGCCCGAGAGCACGGCGTCGGCGAGGTCCTTGAGCTCGGCGGGCCCGGGCGGGCTCGCGACCCCCGCGACCGCCTCGTGCACGGGGGCGGCCTGGATCCCGGTGAGGTAGCGCGCCGCGAGCGTCGCGGGGTCGCGGCGCACCCACTCGCGCAGCACGTAGAGGCGCCACAGCGCGCCGGGGAGGGTGTTGGGTGGTGAGTCGGCCCACATCGAGGCGACGACGTCGAGGCCCTCGGTCTCGACGAGCCGCACGAGCCGGTCGACGAGCTCGGGGTCGTCCTGCGCGCGCGCCCCGTGCACGATCGCCGCCGCGGTCGTGTGCGCGACCTCGGGCAAGAGCGCGGGGTCCACCCCGCCGGGGATCGCCTCGGCGGCCTGCTGGTCGAGCATCGCGGGGCGGCGGAACCGCGGCTGGTTCACGAGGTCGTCCAGGTGTCCTTGCGCAGCGCGACACGGGCGAGCATGCGCACGTCGTCGTCGGTGAGCCGGCGCGGCAGGCGCCGGAACACCCCGGGGATGTCGGTGCGCCCGAGCACGAGCGCGTCCTCGGGCATCTTTGTCACGCGCGGCGCCGCGAGCGCCCCCGTGTGCACGACGACGACGGCACGCACCGAGACGAACGTCGCCGACGCCTTCCCGAGCACCCGCTCGATGCGCTGAGCCTGCAGGCGCGCGTCGCGCAGGTAGGGGACCATGCGGTGGTTGACGTAGAGCGAGCGCCGGTCGACCTGGACGTCCGCGCCGAGGTGCACGTACACCGTGAGCGCGTAGATGCCCGCGGGGCCGATGAGCAGGTGCTGGACGACGTCACCCTGCTTGCTGAGCGGGACGTCGTGCAGCACGGCCCAGCCGTCCGCCGCGAGCCGGTCGAGCCGCTCGCCCACGGGCACGTCCGCGGGGACGGGCTCACCGTCCTGGACGCCCTCGACGGGCGGCAGGAGCCGCGGCACCTCGGGAAGCGTGAGCGGGAGGGTGATCTCCTCGGCGTCGGCGTCCGTGCGCAAGAACTCCTGCGCGGCGAGCCGCAGACCCTCCTCGAGGTCGGGCGACTCGGCGATGACCTCGCCGTTGGTCAGGTCGATCGAGCCGACCCGGCGCCCCGTCTCGTCCGTGACGTAGAGCCGGTCGGCGCCGTAACGGCTCCAGCGGCGCACCGTGACCGAGTCGGTCGCGGAGAGGAAGCCCGCGAGCATGTGCGCGTCATCGTTGCGGTCTCCCATGAGCGCCACCTCCTCCCGTGCCGTGCGCACGACCGGCCCATTGTCCCCCGCCGACGGCGGTTCTTCACCCCCGACTTCACCCCGCAGGGTCAGTCTGCCTCAGCCGGGGTGAAGGTGAGGGCGACCGAGTTCATGCAGAAGCGGTCACCCGTCGGGGTCTGGGGCGCGTCGTCGAACACGTGCCCGAGGTGCGATCCGCAGCTCGCGCAGCGCACCTCGGTGCGCACCATGCCGTGACTGCGGTCCTCGAGCAGCTCGACGGCGTCCCCCGCAAGGGGCGCGAAGAAGCTCGGCCACCCGCAGTGCGCCTCGAACTTGGTCTCGCTGCGGAACAGCTCGGCGCCGCACGCGCGGCACGCGTACGTGCCGGGCCGGTCCTCGCCGAGCAGGGCGCCGGTCCAGGGCCGCTCTGTCGCGGCCTCGCGCAGCACCGCGAACTCGACGGGGTTCAGCTCGAGCGCCCACTCCTCCTCGGACTTCGTGACGCGGTAGGTCATGGCTCCTCCTTGTGTCCTCGTCCGTCCACAACACCACACGGGGCCGAAATGGTCCCGACGCGGGCCCGGGGCGCCGTCGTCGGCCGCGGTGCCCCCCGCACGCCGTCGTCGGCGGACGACGACGCAGGTCACGGCACAAGCCTGACAAGTGCGACACGCGCACCGCGAGACCTTGTCCCGTATGGCACGGTGCGCCTAGCCTGCGAGCACCAGGTTCTCCGGCGCCCTCGGGGCTCCGCCTGAACACGTGGGGACAGGGTGCAGCGGACGCGTAGGACTCGCTGGGCACTGACACGGTACTTCGCCGTGGTCAGCATCATCGCCGTGCTCGTCCTCGGTGGCGGGCTCATCGTCACCACGACCATGATCATGCGCCAGCAGGCGCTCTCCGCGGGCGCCTCCGCCGCGAAGCTCATCGAGCCGAGCGTGCGCGACGTCGTCCCGGAGAGCTCCTACACGACCGGCGTGCTCGGCCCCGAGGCCGAGCGCGACCTCAAGCGCAGCGTGACCGAGTTCTCCGAGCAGCTCGTAGGCCTGCGCCTGTGGAACGCCGACGGCACGCTGCTCTTCGACGCGAACCCGAGCACCTCGGCACCCTTCCCCCAGACCGACCCCTTCGACCGGGCCGTGCGGGACGGGGAGGTCAGCGCCCGCGTCGTGACGATCACGCTTGGTGCGACCGACGGCTCGGGGACCGCGGGCAGGCAGGTCACCGCGCTGTCGGTCTACGTGCCCGTGACCGAGAACGCCGTGCGCGTCGGGGCGCTCGAGGTGGTCCTCGACTACACCGAGACCGACGAGGCGCTGCGCGAGGCCGTCCAGGTGGTCGCGACCGTGATCTCGGTGGGCCTGCTCGTGCTGTGGCTCCTGCTGTTCCGGACGGTCCGCAACGCCTCGAAGCGCCTGCAGACCTCGGCGCTCGAGAACGCCCGGCTCGCCCTCCTCGACCCCCTCACGGGCCTGCCCAACAGGCGCATGCTGCTCGACCGCATGCGCCGCGCGATCGACCAGGCCGAGGAGGACGGCACGGGCGTGGGCCTCGTCCTGCTCGACATCGACCGGTTCAAGGACATCAACGACTCGCTCGGCCACGACCGTGGCGACGAGCTGCTCGTCCAGGTCGCCCACCGCCTGCGCGCCGCCCTGCGCGAGCGGGACGTCGTGGCCCGGCTCGGCGGGGACGAGTTCGCGATCCTGCTGCCCGCGATCCGCTCGGTCGCGAACGCCGAGCGGCTCGCCCAGCGCGTGCGCAACCTGTTCAACCCCGCGTTCAACCTCGGTGGCCTCGAGCTGCACGTCGACTCCTCGATCGGCGTCGCGACCCTGCCCGAGCACGCGGTCGACGCCTCGGGCCTCATGCGCAAGGCCGACGTCGCGATGTACACCGCGAAGTCGCACCGCGTCGGCGTGTCCGTGTACTCCCCCGACGAGGACGACTCCTCGCCCGCCCGCCTCGTGCTCCTGGGCGACCTGCACCGCGCCCTCGCGGACCGCCAGGAGCTCGTGCTGTTCTACCAGCCGAAGATCGCCCTCGCGAACGACCAGGTGGTCGGCTACGAGGCGCTCATGCGCTGGGTGCACCCGACGCGCGGGATGCTCGTGCCGGACCTGTTCATCCCGCTCGCCGAGCAGTCCGGGCTCATCCACGACCTCACGGCCTTCGCGCTCGAGTCGGCGATCTCCCAGCTTGCCCGCTGGCAGGGCGAGGGCCGCGAGACTCCTGTCGCGGTCAACCTCTCGGCGCACAACCTCACCTCCCCCCAGGTGGTCGAGACGATCGAGGAGCTGCTGCACGCCCACCAGGTGCGGCCCGACCTGCTCGAGGTCGAGATCACCGAGACCGCGCTCGTCGCCGACCCCTCGCGCGTGGTCCCCGTGCTCGAGCAGCTCGCCGACATCGGGGTGCTCGTGTCGATCGACGACTTCGGGATCGGCAACACCTCGATCTCCCAGCTACGTGACCTCCCGGTGGCCCGCATCAAGATCGACCGGACGTTCATCGCGGACCTCACGGGGACGCACCCGCGGGCCGGCTCGGAGATGATCGTCAAGGCGATGGTCGACCTGGCTCACTCGTTCGGCCTCGAGGTCGTCGCCGAGGGGGTGGAAGACCCTGACACGGAAGGGTTGATTCGGGCATTGGGGGTAGATCAGGCACAGGGATTCTTGTACTCTCAGCCCATCCCCGCTGCCGACGTGCCCCCGGTCGAGAGCCCGGGCCCCCGGGTGCGGCAGTCGGGACGACGGGGACCACGGGCCAAGCCCGCCAAGACGCCCCAGGCGGGGAGATAGTCCGAGTTACGGCTTATGGCGCCGGGTCGCGGTGCCGATATAGAGAGAATGACGCGAGGACGTGAGTTCATGGACGACCTGATCCGGGAGATGCTCGAGCCCGAGCGCCCCGCGCCGGGCGTGGTCGCGCGCCGCCGTCGTTTCGTCGCGACCCTGTCGATCATCGGCCTCGCCGCGCTCGGCGTGACGAGCCTGACGACGAACGCGTTGTTCACCAACACCGACACGACCGGACAGAGCGGCTTCGTCGCGGGCACCGTGGTGATCGACTCGACACCGACGGACTTCGCCATCGACGAGAGCGTCGGCGCGGCGCCCGGTGACACGTTCTACGCACCGGTGGTCGTGAAGAACAACGGCACGCTCCAGCTGCGCTACTCGATCGAGCTCGGCGCGTCCGAGGACAGCGACGATGCCGTCCTCGACGAGCTCACCTACTCGGTGCTCGAAGGCGTCACCGCAGCGAACTGCGCCGCGGGGAACGTGAGCGCAGGGGTCGAGCTCGGCTCAGGCGTCCTCGGCAACGGCCAGCACTGGATCGGTGACGCCACGCCCGGCGAGAACGACGGGGACCGGGAGCTCGACTCGGGTGCGAGCGAGACGCTCTGTGTCGGGCTCGAGTTCAGCAAGGACGCCGGGGACGATGTCCAGGGCGCGAGGGCTGGTCTCAGCTTCACCTTCCACGCGGAGCAGACTGCCAACAACCCCTGACGATGGCTGACGGGCAGCGCACCCACGACCGCCGCGAAGCACCTCCCGCGCCGCGCGCCCGGCGCCGTCGGCGGGAGACGCGCACCTCGCGCATCGTGCCCGCCGCGTGCTGGACGATCATCGCGGTGTGCGTCGCGGCGTTCGCGACCTCGCTCGCGATCCCGCTGTGGTACCACTTCAACGACCAGCGCATCCTGCTCGTGACCTCGGGGTCGATGGAGCCGTACTTCAACTCGGGCGACGCCGTGATCGTGCAGCGGATCTCCGACCCGTCCCAGCTGCGCATCAACCAGGTCGCCTCGTTCTACCCCGCGACCTCGAACCAGCTCGTGACCCACCGCATCATCGACCTCAAGTCGTTCCCCGTGCTCGAGCAGAACGACGCGACGGGTCGCATGGAGCCCGTGCTCGGCGAGAACGGCGAGCCCGTGATGCAGCAGTACATCATCACGAAGGGCGACGCGAACGACGAGCCGGACCCCAATGCGACGCCGTGGACCAACGTGCGCGGTATCGTGCTCGACGTGTACCCCGGGATGGGTGAGCTGCTCGGCTGGGCACACTCTCCGCAGGGGCGCGCAGTGATGCTCGTACCACCGCTCGTCCTTCTCGCGGCGATGGAGATCGGTGGGCTCGTCCGCGAGCGCCGACGCGCCCGGAACGAAGGTGCCAAGCAGCAGGAGGAGGTGCGGCTCGATGACGCGTACCTCCTCGAGTAGCGCGGGCCGGGCCGCGCAGCGTCGTTCCGTGCGGCACCTCGTGGCGACGAGCGCCGTCGCCGCCCTCGCGATCGCGGGCGCGGCACTCACGCCGCAGTCCACGGGTGCGCTCTACACGGCGACGGCGACGTCGACGCTCGGCGGCTTCGAGGTCCAGTCGCTGTGCCTCTTCGACACCTACACCTCCGTCCCCGACCGGCTCGCCAAGCTCGACCCGAGCGTGCACTGGGGCTTCGACCCGGCCGACGACGAGGGCTGGACCGCGGGCGGCGACCCCCTGCCCGTCGCGGTACCGCCCGACGCGACCTTGCTGTGCGACGACGGCGTCGTCGAGCTCGCCGCGGGCCAGTCCGTCTCGAGCGACGCACCGCTCGGCTCGCCGACGACGACGGTCCTCGTGCTCGGCACCCCCTCAGCGCCCGGCACCGTCCTGTCCTTCCTCGCGGCGGACGGTGGCGCCGACGTCGTCGTCGACGGCCTCGACGTCGCGGTGCGTGCGTGGGCCGACGACGGCGTGCCCGTCACGGTCGCGACGGGCACGCTCGACGACGGCCTCGTGCACGTCCTCGCCGTGACCGTGAACGGCACCGACGTGACGCTGTGGGCCGACGGCGGCTCGACGGCGGGCTCGCTGCCCGCCGCCCTGACGGGCGCGCTCGGCGGCGCGGGCTTCGGCCTCGGCACGCTCGCGAGCCTCGACCCGAGCGACGCCGTGGCGACGGCAGGGTTCACGGCGACCGAGCTCGCCGTCGTCGGCGGGACGCTCACCGACGCCCAGCTCGAGGCACTGCACGCCGCCGCGGTGCCCGCCGCCTGACACCGCACCGGCGCCCCTACCCCTGCACCCCGGACCGCTGCCCCTGCGCTGACGCACCCACCCGTGCGCAAAGTCGTGACTTCGCCGCCACATCGGCAGTGCGCAGCGTCGATT
>JAJUHG010000012.1 GCA_029267995.1 Micrococcales bacterium | reverse complement strand
GTGTCCGCGGGCTCCCAGCGCACGATCGAGGGCTGGGTGCTGCGCTCCCGGGCCGGGACGCCCGCGGCCGAGGCGGCCGCCGCGGCGCTCGCCGAGACCGAGCACGGGCTCTCGCCCCAGGCGCGCGCCGAGCGTGAGCGCGCGCGCAACCACGACCTTCCCGCGCCCGCCGGGCCCGGGGCGAACGACGCGAGCACGAAGGACAAGGACGCATGACCGGGCTCTTCTCCAACGACAGCGAGAAACGTCTCGTGCTGGTCTCGGGACGCGCGCACCCCGCGCTCGCCGAGGACGTCGCACGAGAGCTCGAGGTCGAGCTCGTCCCGACGACCGCGTACGACTTTGCGAACGGCGAGATCTACGTGCGCTACGGGGAGTCGGTGCGCGGTGCGGACGCCTTCGTCCTGCAGAGCCACACGAGCCCGATCAACCAGTGGATCATGGAGCAGCTCATCATGGTCGACGCCCTCAAGCGGGCCTCGGCCAAGACCATCACGGTCGTCCAGCCGTTCTACGGCTATGCGCGCCAGGACAAGAAGCACCGCGGGCGCGAGCCGATCTCGGCCCGTCTCATGGCCGACCTGTTCAAGACGGCCGGCGCGGACCGGCTCATGAGCGTCGACCTGCACGCCGCGCAGACCCAGGGCTTCTTCGACGGGCCGGTCGACCACCTGTGGGCCATGCCGCTGCTCGTCGACTACGTGCGCACACGTGTCGACCTCACGAACGTCGCGGTCGTCTCGCCCGACGCGGGACGCATCCGGGTCGCCGAGCAGTGGGCCGAGAAGCTCGGCGGGGCGCCGCTCGCGTTCATCCACAAGACTCGGGACATCAACCAGCCCAACCGCTCGGTCGCGAACCGCGTCGTGGGTGAGGTCGAGGGGCGCACGTGCGTCCTGACCGACGACCTCATCGACACGGGCGGGACGATCGCCGAGGCCGTGCGCGTGCTGCTCAAGGACGGGGCGAAGGACGTCATCGTCGCCGCGACGCACGGCGTGCTGTCCGACCCCGCGCCGCGCCGCCTCCAGGAGTGCGGGGCGCGCGAGGTCGTCGTGACCGACACCCTGCCGATCCCTGAGGACCAGCGCTTCGAGAAGCTCACGGTGCTCTCGATCGCCCCGCTCATCGCACGGGCGATCCGCGAGGTCTTCGACGACGGCTCGGTCACCTCGCTCTTCGAGGGCTGACCCGCCCGAGAGGTGCCCGGCCGTCGGTCGGGTAGAGTGTCGGGGTTGCCTCGGCGAGGGACGTTGGACGGCCAACCGGTCCGTGATCGACGTGGCGGACGCACTTGCGCGTGTCCGTCCCGCGCCCCGCGTCGAGGCCGAGCCTCCGCAGTCCGAACGTCCTACCCAGGAGCCATGATGACCAAGCTTGCCGCGACCGCCCGTACCGAGTTCGGCAAGGGTGCCGCGCGTCGCACCCGCCGCGCGGGCCTCGTCCCCGCCGTCCTCTACGGGCACGGCACCGACCCCGTGCACGTCGCCCTCCCGGGTCACCAGACGTTCCTCGCGCTCAAGACGACGAACGTCCTGCTCGAGATCGAGCTCGACGGCAAGACCGAGCTCGCGATCGCGCGTGACGTCCAGCGCGACCCGATCCGTGACTCGATCGAGCACGTCGACCTGCTCATCGTCCGCAAGGGCGAGAAGGTCATCGTCGAGGTTCCCGTGCACGTCGTCGGTGAGTCGGCGCCCGGCACGATCCACCTCGTCGACCTCCAGCAGCTGTCGATCGAGGCCGAGGCGACCAACCTCCCCGAGGCGATCGAGGTCTCGGTCGAGGGTCTCGAGGCCGGCACGAACATCTTCGCCGCCGACGTGACCCTGCCCGAGGGTGCGAGCCTCGTGTCCGACCCCGAGCTGCTCGTCGCCTCCGTCACGGTCCCGCAGACCTCGAGCGAGGACGAGGCCGCCGAGGCCGACGAGGCGGCCGAGGCGCCTGCCGCGGCGGCTCCCGCGGAGGGCGAGCCCGCCGAGGGCTGACCGGCACATGGACGACCTGTGGCTCGTCGTCGGCCTGGGGAACCCCGGGCCGACGTACGCGTCGCACCGGCACAACGTCGGGCACCGGGTGCTCGACGAGCTCGCGGCGCGGGCGGGCGTGACCTTCGCCCGCCCGCGCTCGGGCGGGGCTCGTGCCGAGATCGCCGAGGCGCGCCTCGGCACCCTCCCCGGGGGTGCCCCGGGCCCGCGCGTCGTGCTCGCCAAGCCCGTGACCTACATGAACGTCTCGGGCGGCCCCGTCGCGGGGGTGGCCCGCTACTACGGGATCGAGCCCGAGAACGTCGTCGTCGTGCACGACGAGCTCGACCTGCCGTTCGGGCAGGTGCGCCTCAAGAAGGGTGGGGGCGAAGGGGGGCACAACGGGCTGCGCGACGTGAGCAAGGCCCTCGGCACCCGCGACTACGTGCGGGTGCGCGTCGGGATCGGCCGCCCTCCCGGGCGCATGGACCCCGCGGACTTCGTGCTGCGCGACTTCTCGAGCGTCGAGCGCAAGGAGCTGCCGTTCCTCGTGCCCGACGCCGCGGACGCGGCCGAGGCGGTCGTGCTGACCGGCCTCGAGGCGGCCCAGCTGCGTTTCCACAGCCCCCGGTGAGGGTTCCCGGCGGAGGTCGTCGCACGGGGTAGGTGAGCCCGTGCGGGTGAAATCGGACATTTCCACCCATCCGGGTCTTACGGCTCATACTGGTGCGTAATAGGGTGTAGTGCCCCACTCCACCAGACGGAAGGCCGTCGTGACACTCACCGCTGTGCCCCGCACCGACCTCGAGCACCTCGAGGCGGACCGTCGTGGTCGCGCAGCCGGCCCTCGGCGATCATGGGCCTCGCCGCAGCCGTTCGAGCCGCGCGACACGCCCGTGCGCGAGCTTCCCGGCCTCGAGCGTCAGTGGGGCCGGTACGCAGCGCGGTACCGACTGCGCACCTTCGTGATCGACGGGATCGTCGCGAGCCTCGTCGCGACCGCCGTCATGCTGCCGATCTTCGGCCCGGACGCCGAGACCGTCGGCCTCGTGGCGACCGGCGTCGTGGGACTGTGGATCCTTACCGGGTTCTTCCGCGGGTATGACCTCAAGGAGCTCGGCAACGGGCCCGTCGAGTTCCAGGCGCTCGCCCGTGCCGGTGCGGCCGGCATGGTCGTGCTCATCACCGCGAGCTACGTGACCAAGGCCGAGGTCTCGCGCTTCCTCGTCCTGGCCGGCGTCCCGATGCTCGTCGCCGCAGTCGCGCTCGCGCGCTACGTGCACCGCAAGGTGCTGCACCGCGCACGGGCGCGCGGCGAGGCGATGAAGCGCACGCTCGTGGTCGGTCGCGCGGGAGCGGTCACCGAGATCACTGCCGACCTCGCTCGGGCGACCTATCACGGCCACGACGTCGTGGGTGTGTGCCTGCCGAGCCTCGACGACGAGGCGCCCGCGAGCACGCCCGTGCTCGGTGCGATCGCGGACGTGCCGCAGGTCGTCGTCGACCACGCGATCGACATCGTCATCGTCGCGGGTGCGACACTGCGCGGGGACGCCCTGCGCCGGTTGTCGTGGGCGCTCGACAGGGTCGGTGCGCAGCTCATCGTCGCGCCCGACCTCGTCGAGGTGCACGCCCCACGGCTCACGCTGCGGCCCACGGGCGAGCTGAGCCTGCTCGAGGTCGAGGTCGGCAACCCGCCGAGCCGGATGCTCGCGAAGGCGGCGCTCGACCGCGTGCTCGGCACAGCGTTCCTCGTCGCGTTCTCCCCCCTCCTGCTGCTCGCCGCCTTCGCGGTGCGCGTGAGCTCGCCCGGCCCGGCCTTCTACCGCCAGACGCGCATCGGGGTCGACGGCCAGGAGTTCACGCTCCTCAAGCTGCGCAGCATGTACGTCGACGCCGACGAGCGCCGCCGCGCCCTGCTCGCCCAGAACGAGGGCGACGGCGTGCTGTTCAAGATGAAGAAGGACCCGCGCGTCACGCCCGTGGGTCGCTTCCTGCGGCGCTTCTCGATCGACGAGCTCCCCCAGCTCGTCAACGTCGTGCGCGGCGACATGTCGCTCGTCGGGCCGCGGCCGCCGCTCGGCGAGGAGGTCGCAGCCTACGCCGACGCCGTCCACCGTCGCCTGCGCGTCAAGCCGGGCCTCACGGGACTGTGGCAGGTCTCGGGTCGCTCGGACCTGAGCTGGGAAGAGTCCGTGCGGCTCGACCTGCGCTACGTCGACAACTGGTCCGTCGCGATGGACCTGCTGATCCTGTGGAAGACCTTGCGAGCCGTGGTCGGAGCCTCGGGTGCGTACTGAACTTCTGCCCCTTCGCCTCTCGGGAGGACCGCTGTGACCACGACCCGTCCGGAACGGCCCACGTGGGTCGACACGAGCGGGCCGGACGTGACGCTCGGTGTCCCCGCACCGCGCAGCGTCGACCGGCTCGTCGTGCACCAGGTCGACCCTGCCCGCCCCTCGCCCGGGGGGATCGACTCGTGCCTGCGCGGTCTGCTGCGCTACGCACCCGTGGGGATGACGATCGCCGTCGTCGGCGTGGACGTCGGGACCGTCGCGGGACGCCGACTCGGCAGCTGGGAGCTGCACCGCTGGGGATCGCGCAGCGCGTTCTTCCTGCCGGTCGCGACGCTCGACCCCGGTGACCAGCGCCGCCGGGTCCCGCACTCGGTACGGCTCGTCGCGGGCCTCACGCGGTTCCGCGGCCGGCTCCCGAGCGCAGGGGTAGTCCAGGCGCACCGCGCCGACGTCGCGACCGCCGTCCACGCGCTCGTGCCGAGCCGTCTCGCGTACTTCATCCACAACCAGGCCTCGGGTCTCACGGGCGACACCTCGGACTCGTTCTGGCGTCGCCTCGGTGCGAGCCACGAGCGGCTCGAGCGGCGACTCGTGCGCCGCGCGGACGACGTCGTGGTGTTCAACGAGGACTACGCCCACGAGCTGCGTGACGAGAACCCCGCGGTGCGCTTCTCGCCCACGTGGTACGACCCCCAGCTCGTCTCGTTCCGGCCCGAGGCCCCCGACCCGCACCGCATCGTGTGGGTCGGTCGGCTCGAGGCGCCCAAAGATCCTGTGCTCGCGGTGCGTGTGCTCGAGAGCCTCGCGCGGCGCTCGCCGGACACGCCGTGGTCGCTCGACATGGTCGGCGACGGGACCGCGATGGGAGAGCTCGAGCGGACCGTCGCAGGGCTCGCGCCCGAGCTGCGGCGGCGCGTGCGGCTGCTCGGGCGGCTCTCGCCGCACGACGTCGCGGCGACGATGGCGGTCTCGGGCGTGTTCCTCATGACCTCGCACCCCGGGTACGAGGGCTTCCCCCGAGTGCTCGTCGAAGCGATGGCCACAGGGCTGCCCGCGGTCGTGACGCACGGCTCGGACACGGGTGGGCTCGTCGACCAGGGGCGCAACGGATTTGTCTGCGGGAGGGAACCCGATGACCTCGCTCGTGCCGTCGAACACGCCGTCGACGTCGACCGTTCTCGCGCCCACGCAAGCGTCGCACGCTTCAGCGCCCCCCGCCTCGTGGCAAGGATCCTCGGTGGCACGACGCGATGAGCGCCGCGACGTCCGCATGGCGCCCGGGCCGGCGGGCACCGTCACGCTCGCGGGTCGCGAGCTGTTCCTCGGAGGTGCGGGCGAGCTGATCGACGCGATCGAGGCGCTCCTGCCCGCACGCGAGGTGCACACCGTCATCACCCCGAACGTCGATCAGACCCTCACGCTGCGCACCGACGAGGCGCTCGGGCTCGCGTACGACGAGGCGACGATCCGCATCACCGACGGCTTCCCCCTCGTCGTGCTCGGTCACCGCCTCGGTGCGCACCGCCTCGAGCGACTCACGGGCGCGGACCTCCTGCCGCTCGCCGCCCAGGTGGCCGCCGAGCGCGGGTGGCGCATCGCGCTCACGGGCGGGGGACCGGGCGTCGCGGCACACGCGGCGGCCGTGCTGCGCGACAGCACCGACGCCGACGTCGTCGCGGTCGACTTCCCGCGCGTGAGCGACGTCGACGACCCCGCCTCGCTCGAGGTCGTCGAGGCGCTCGCGAGCCTCGAGCCGGACCTCGTGTTCGTGTGCCTCGGCTCGCCCAAGCAGGACGTGTGGGTCTCGCGCTGGCGCGCGAAGCTCCCCCCGGCGGTGTACATCGGGGCGGGGGCCGCGGTCGACTTCGTCGCGGGTACGAAGCGCCGTGCCCCGCGGGCGCTCCAGCGACTCGGCCTCGAGTGGGCCTTCCGGCTCGCGCAGGAGCCGCGCCGGCTCGCGCGCCGCTACCTCGTGCGCGGACCCGCCTTCGCGATGGTGGCCGTGCGTTCGTTGATCGCCGCCCGGAGGTCGCGGTGAAGGCGCTCGTGACGGGGGCCGCGGGCTTCGTGGGTTCGTCGATCAGCGCGCGCCTGCTCGCCGAGGGCTGGGACGTCGTCGGGGTCGACGCGATGACCGACTACTACGAGGTGGACCGCAAGGAGGAGAACCTCGCGCGCCTCGGGCAGGGTTTCGACCTGGTTCGCGCGCCGCTCGCCGAGGTCGACCTCGACGCGCTCCTCGCGGGCGTCGACGTCGTGTTCCACCAGGCCGGTCAGCCCGGGGTGCGCAGCTCGTGGGGGCAGGACTTCGCGACGTACCTCGAGGCGAACGTCGCTGCGACCCAGGCGCTCCTCGAGGCCGTGCGCCGTGCGCCGCACGTCTCGCGCGTGGTCTACGCGTCGTCGTCGTCGGTCTACGGGGACGCCGAGCGCTTCCCGACGAGCGAGCTCGACCGCCCCGCACCGATCAGCCCCTACGGCGTCACGAAGCTCGCCGCGGAGCACCTGTGCAGCCTGTACGCCTCGCAGTTCGGCCTGCCGACGGTCTCGCTGCGCTACTTCACGGTGTTCGGCCCGCGCCAGCGACCCGACATGGCCTTCACGCGCTTCCTCACCGCGGCCGCGACGGGCGGGCAGATCACCGTCTACGGCACGGGCGAGCAGATCCGCGACTTCACCTACGTCGACGACGTCGTCGAGGCGAACCTCCTCGCGGCGACGAGCGAGGTCAAGCCCGGGACCGTGCTCAACGTCGCGGGTGGGACGCACGTGTCGGTCAACGAGGTGCTCGAGGAGGTCGCGGCGCTCGCGGGCGGGCGGCTCGACGTGCGTCGGGTCGCACGCTCCGACGGCGACGTCACGCGCACGGGTGGCGACGCGACGCGCGCGGCCGAGGTGCTCGGCTGGCAGCCGCGTGTTGGGATCGTCGAGGGTCTGGCACGGCAGTGGGAGTGGGTCCGTGACCGGTTCGAGTGACGTCACGGTCGTCGTCCCGACGCACCGCCGCAACCACTTCCTGCCCGAGACGATCGCCGCGGTCGTCGCGCAAGAGCTCGCGCCCGCCGCGCTCGTCGTGAGCGACGACGTCGGCGATCCTAAGACCCGGGCGATCGTCGAGGAGTGGGCGGGTCGCGCACCGTTCCCCGTGCGCTACCTCGACTCCTCGGGACCCGGGGCGGGCACCGCCGGGGCCTCGCGCAACGCGGGCGCGGCGCTCGCGACCACGAGCCTGCTCGCCTTCTGCGACGACGACGACGTGTGGCACCCGGAGTTCCTCAGGCGGACCGTCGCGCTGCTCGAGCAGAGCGAGGCGGACTTCGCGGTCGCGTGGACGCGGGCGGACGTCGCGGGCTACACGATCGCCCGGATGGGGCCTGGGCTCGGGCCTCGGGACGTCGTCGCACGCAACCCCGGGTTCGTCGGGTCGAACTTCGTGATGCGCACGGGCGCCTTCCGCTCGATCGAGGGCTTCGACCCCACGCTCCCGGTCTCGAACGACAAGGACCTGCTCGTGCGTGCGCTCCAGTCAGGTCTGCACTACGGCGTCGTCGAGCGTGAGCTCGTCACGAACCGCATCCACGGCGACGGGCAGCTCACCGACAAGTCCCCCGTGCGCGCCGCCGGGATCACGAGGTACATGACCAAGCACGCGGAACTCCTTGACCCGCGGGACGTGCGCTTCCTGCAAGCCCAGCTCGCGAGCGTGCGGCGTGCGACGGCGCCGAGCAGGGTAGCCCGGTGGTGGCATACGGCTGAGCTCGTACGACTGCGCGCCCTGCTCGCGATCGCCGCGGTGCGGCGATGAGCCTCGATCCTGCGACCCGGGAGGCTGCGAGCGGCAGGATCGCCTCGGGGCGTCTCGCCTCGCTCGTGCCCCGGGACGAGGGTTCGGTGTGGCGCGGGGCCGACACGTTCGCGGTCGTCACGGTGTGGTTCTTGTTCCTCGTCCAGCAGCTCGCCGTGAGTCTCTCGCGGCCCAAGGAGTTCGTCCCGATCACCGAGGGCGGCTACGACGTTCCCGGTTGGGCCGGCGCGGTCACGACGGCGACGAACGCGGGCGTCCTCCTCCTCGCAGTCGTCCTCGGCCTGAGGTGGCTCCGGCGCGGGACCTCGTGGGACGGGTGGGTTCTCCTTCTCGTCGCGCTCGCGCCGTGGGTCGTCGTCGTCGCGAGGCTCGTCGTGCTCGACCGCACGCCAGGACCGACCGCGCTCGTCTATCCGGCGGTCGTCCTCGCCGTGTGGTGCGCCCGGCCGCGGCTCACGGTCGCCGAGGTCGTCGGGCATCTCACGGTCGCGACCGCCGGTGTGAGCGTCCTGCTCGGCATCCTCGCCCCCACCGCAGGTGTCTACGCGCGGGCCGCAGGCGCCGAGCTTGAGAAGCCGATCGGGCCGTTCGGAGTGCTCGCGGGGGTCATGCTCTCGGGCAACGACCTCGGGCTCGTCCTGGCGATCGGCGCCGCGTCGGTGTGGACGATCCGCCGGGCGGTCGTGCGATGGGCAGGTCTGGTGCTCGTGCTCGTCGCCGTCGTGTGGTCCGCCTCGCGGACCGCGCTGCTCGCCCTTGCGGTCGTTGCGCTCCTCGCGCTCGCGCTGCGCCTCGTGCGCACGAGCTGCCGCCCAGGTCCCTTCGGGCGGGACCTCGCGGCGGTCCTCGCGGGAGCAGCCCTTGCCGTGCTCGGCCTCGTCATGGTCCTTGCACCCCTGCTCGTGCGCGTCCCGACCGCGCTCAACAACCGGGGACGGCTGTGGGCCTTCGCGATCGAGCGCTTCGGTGAGGACCCGCTGCTCGGGGCCGGCGCGGACGTGTTCAAGGTGATCGCGACGACGGGACAGAACCTCGGCGGGCACGCAACCCACGCGCACAACCTCGCGGCGCAGGTGCTCGTCTCCGGTGGGGTGCTCCTCGTGGTGGCCCTCGGCGCGCTTCTCGTGCTCGCGGCGCTGAGGGCCGTGCGGCACTCAGCGAACGGTTGGGACTGGCCGGTGCTCTTCCTCGCGGGCTTCCTCGTCCTTGCGGCGCTCGAGGTGCCGCTCGTCATGACCGACCGGCTCCGACAGTACCCCTATGTCCTGGTCCCGCTGCTCGTCGTGCTCCTCGCTCAGCCGGCCGCGGCGCGCAGCAGCTCGAGCTCCGCGGCCGAGTAGGTCGCGCGCAGCGCGTGGTCGTTGCCTGACCGGTGCACGTTGCTCGCGACCAGGCTCTCGCGCTGAGAGCCCGGGATGAGCGGGAAGAGGCCCGGCCGGTCCGCGACCTGGCGCACGGGTGTTCCGGTGCGTAGTGCGGTCGCGTGCAGCCAGATGTCGTCGGTCCGTGGCGCGCACGCCTTGAACGCGGTTCCCGCGTCGCGCAGCGCGTCGAGCATGCCGGGCGGGTAGAGCACACCGGACACCCCCGTCGGGAGGGTCAGGGGCGAGGAGCGGGCGTCGACCACGAGGGGCCAGCTCGCGTACGGTGCGAGGCTCCCGTCGGCCTCGAAGCTCACGCGGCGCGCGCGGAAGCACACGACGTGGTCGGGCGTCGCCCGATGTGCCTCGACGAGGCGCGCGAGCCACTCGCGCGGGTAGATCGTGTCGTCGTCGGCGGTCACGAGCGGGCGGACGTGTCGAGCCTCGCTCAGCACGTAGGGGAAGTACTTCTTGTGCGGCCCGTGGTCGGGCGTCGGGCGGATCTCGAGGCCACGACGGCGCAGGCGACGCAGGGTGCGCGGCGGACGAGCGAGCTGCGCGGGCTCGTCGAGCCACAGCACGATGCGGCTCGGGAGCGTCGAGCCACGCCCGATCGACTCGATCGCGAGGAACACCCGAGCCGTCCGGGACCCGAAGGTCGTCAGGGAGACGACGGGTCCGTCGCCGGGCGCCGTGACCCGTCGTCGGCTCACGAGGTTGCGCCACACGAGCGGCGCGACGAGTCCGAGCTGCCACAGGCGCCGCCGGAGCCCGGTGAACTGGTCGGGCTCAAGGATGGTCGTGGCCACGGTTCCTCCTCGTGAGGCGATCCACGACGTCCCGCACGAGTGCGACGTCGCTGCGCCGCAGGCCGTGGAACGACCGTGCGGTGACACCGAAGCGGCTGCTCAGCCACACGAGGTTGAGCCACGCCGAGACACAGTTGCCGATCAGGGTCGCCACGGCGGCGCCCATCGCGCCCCAGACAGGGACGAGCACCACGAGCGCGATCACGTTGAGTACGCAAGCGATGACGAGCGAGGTCGACCGCAACCCGGGTCGCCCTCGCGAGCTGAGCGCCGAGCCCGCGAAGGACCCGGGCGTCCCGGCGACCGTCGCGAGCAGCAACAGGAGCGTCACGGGAATCGCGCCGGTGAACTCCTCGCCGAACAAGGTCGGAACCGCCCACGGCAGGAGCGCCGCGAGGGCGAGGCAGCCCAGCAGGACGAGCGCGGTGACGGTGCGGGAGGTCCGGGCGAGGCGCTCGTCGTCCCGCTCGGAGGAGTCCGCGGCGAACATGACGTTGCGCGCGGCCGCTGTGAGCACGAGGGGCGCCTCCGCGATCGCGACGGCGACCGTGTAGTAGCCGAGCTCGGCCGCGGAGGACAGTGGGGCGACGAGGGTCTGGTCGATCCGAAGCAGGACGATCCCCGAGAGGGCACCGACCCAGACGCGAAGCCCGTACCCGAGCAGGTGGGGCGGAGGAGCCTCGGGGACGTCCGTGCGCTCGAGGCGGGTGGGAAGCCGGACGTAGACCAGGCCGCCGAGCACGGGTGCGGCGGCGAGAACCGCCGCGGCGGTGCCCAGGTCGAGCGTCCCGGTGACGGCGAGCCCGATCACGCCGAAGAGCCGCACGGCCGCGCTCACGGTGCGCTCGCGCGTCACGAGCGGCCACAGGTGCAGGCCCGAGGCGGCTCCCCGGAGCGCACCGACCCAGAGCGCGGGGACGATCGCCGCCGTCGTCAGCAGCATGATGCGGTACACCTCGGGCTCGTCGATCGCGAGCCACGGTGCGGCGACCCATACGAGGCCCGCGCCGGCCGCGCCGGCGGCGACGAGGAGCGCCGCAGCATGCCGCAGGAGGCGTCGAGGATGGGCAGTGCCTTGCGCGACGTGGTACGTGAGCGACTCGGGCACGCCGAGCGTGAGCGAGCCGATGACGAGCAGCAGCGGGGCGGTCGCGGCTGCGAGGTGCCCTCGACCTTCGAGCCCGAGCTCGCGTGCGAGCACGGGCGCGGTGACGAAGGCGGCGAGCATCGGCAGGACGTACCCCGTCGCGGTGATCGCGATGTTCTTGCTCGTCCCGCCGCGGAGCCGGGGGCCGGTCGAGGTCATCCGGAGCTCGGGACCCCGGGCGTCGTGGCGCGCTCGGGCTCGGGCGGGCTCGGCAACGCGTCGTTCGTCGTCCCCTTCTCGGGCGGCGTCGCTCGCGCATCGTCGAGGGGCGTCGCCTCGGCGGGCGGGGTGCTCTCTTCTGGGTTCTCCCCGGTGCCCTCGACCGTCGTGCCGGGCAGCTCAGTGCGCGCGGGAACCGGCTGGTCAGGGTCTGCGCCTGCGGGAGCCGCGTGGTCGGCGTCCGCGCCCTGGCGCACAGCGGTCTCCCCCGCGTCGAGGTCGACCGCGTGCGGGTGGTACCCGTAGGCGTGGACCTCTCGACCGCGCCGAGTCCGGTTGAGCACGAAGCCAAGGACGCGCGCGCCGACCGTCTCGAGCTTCGTCGCTGTCTCCCCAAGCTGGTCCCGGTTGACGATCCCGCTGCCGACGACGAGCAGGACGCCGTCGGTCGCGCGACTCAGCACGGCGGCGTCCGTGACCGGCAGCAGGGGCGCGCAGTCGAAGATCACGGTGTCGAAGCGTTCCTCGAGCGCGTCGACGAGGTCGTGCATCGCGGCGGACCCGAGGAGCTCAGAAGCGTTCGGTGGTGTCCGCCCCGCGGGCAGGACCATGAGCCCGTCGGCGCCGACGGGTTGCAGCACGTCGTCGATCGTGGCCCGTCCGATGAGCACCGTGGTGAGTCCGACGGCGCCCTCGATGTTGAGGTACCGAGCCACCGAGGGGCGCCGAAGGTCGGCGTCCACGAGGCATACCCGACGGTCTGAGCGCGCCATCGCGTGCGCGAGGTTGAGTGCCGTGACGGACTTGCCCTCGCCGCCCCGTGAGCTCGTCACGACGAAGCTGCGCGGGCGGTGCGCGGCGTCGACGAACTGCAGGCTCGTGCGGAGCTGGCGGTACTCCTCGGCGCGGACCGTGAGTGGTGGCGCGAGGACCTGGGGCACCTTGCCGCTCGCCGCCTGGTCGTGGCCGACGGTCGCCAGGAGGGGGGTGTCGAGGATCGCACGGGCGTCGTCCTCGGTGCGCACCCGCGTGTCGAGCGTCGTGCGCAGTGCTGCCCAGCCGAAGCCGAGGACAATGCCGACGACAAGACCGAGAGCGAGGTTGCGCCGAAGGTTCGGTGATGCCGGGACGGTGGGGACGACGGCAGGGGCGATCGAGTCGATCTGGACGCTCGGCGTCCCGTCGGCGCGTGCGGGAGAGAGCTCCTCGACGACGCTCGCGAGTCGGTCGGCGACGGCGTCGGCGATCGCAGCCGCCTCGCGGGCGTCGTTGCGGGTCACCGTGATCTCGATGATCTGGACCTCGCCGAGCACCGAGGCCTGGACGTCCGAGCGCAGTGCACGCGCGGAGTCTCGCAGGCCGAGCTGCTGGACGACGGGTTCGAGCACCCGAGGTGATCGGGCGACCTCGGCGTAGGTCTTGACCTGACGGGAGACGAACGACGAGCCCTGGTTGAGGTCGGCGATCGAGTCACCCGTGACGACGGTCACGAGCACAGAGTTCGACGAGCGGTACTCAGGCTCCGCCGTGAGGGCCATGAACGTCGCCATGGCGAGCCCGACGAGCGTCAGCAGGGCGATGCCGACCCAGTGGTTGCGCAGCATCGCGAGGATGTCCCGGAGTTCCACGCGTACCTTCCGACGTCGGGGCGGATGTGCGCCCGCTCGTATGTCGTGATGCTACCGATTCGTGGGGGTTTGACCAGGCGCGGTCGCCCACCGTCGCTCGATCCGCGCAAGATCTTCACCCGTCTGGTCGCCCTCCGTCTGGTGCGAGATGCGCCAGCACGCGCCGACGATGTAGAGCGCGGTGCAGAACGCGACCGTGTACATCATCGTGTTGGCCGCGAGCGCGTTGACCGCAAGGCCCGCGAGCGTCGCGAGTGCGAAGGCGCTCGCGGCCGGGGTGGAGCTCACTCGCCCGGACCGCACGAGCGAGCGGGCTGTGAGCGCGGTGACCACGAGGATCCCGGCGAGCCCGACCACGCCGAGCTCGGCGAGCAGCCGGACGTACTCGTTGTGGGGGATGTGTCCGCCCAGGACCGTCGGCGAGGTCGTCGAGCCGATCCCGTTGCCCCACACGGGGTTGCTGCGCCAGAAGGCGAGGACGTGCTCCCATGCCTGGACGCGCCATGCGAGCGAGGTCTCCTCGCCCGAGCTCTGCGAGTACTCGGCGAGGCGTTGTGCGCCGACCCGGCTCGTCGTCGCGGCGTACACGGCCAGGGCGAGGCCGAGGGTCGACAGCAGCACCCGGTCCGCACGGCGCACCGCGGACGATGTCAGGTAGGTCAGTGCCATGACGACCGCCGCGACGAGGCCGCCGATGCTCCCGGTCGCGATCTGCGCCGTGAGGAAGACCCCGAGGAGGCCCGCGTGCAGCCACCGACGGCGTCTCGAGTCGAGCAGGAGCACGAAGGTCGCGAGGTTCGCGAGTGCGAAGAGCATCGCGGCGGAGTTCTCGTGCGCGAGGGTCCCGGACGCTCGCATCGCCCCGTTGTTGACCGACGCGGTTCCGGTCGCCGCCTGGAAGATCGCGAGCAGCGCTGGCACGAGCGCGATCGCCTGGGTCACATGCGCGACGGAGCGCACCGTGGGGCGGCCTGGAGCCTTCGCCGCGACGACGACGACGGCGGCGCAGCTGATCGAGCGCAGGGCCTCGGCATAGGTGAAGCTCGCCCCGTGCGCGCCCGACCCTGCCCACGCCGAGACGATGACGTAGGCGGCGAGCGCGAAGAATGCCGGGACCCACGTCGGGGAGCGCCCCAGGACCACGATCGCGAGCGCGACGACCGCTGCTGCGAGCCCACCTGTGACGAGCTGGTTGCCGACGTCGTCGAGCAGTGCGCGGGCGACGAGGATCACCGTGAGAGCTCCGAGCGCGACCCGGTAGGAGAACAGGAGCGCGAGGGGGAGCGCGGCGATCGCGAGGATCACGACGGGTGATGCGTCGGCGCGCCACGCGACGAAGATCCCGAGCGACGCCCCGAGGACGAGCGCGGTCGGTGTGACGTACGGGGCGAGCCGAGTCGTGAGTGGCTCCCCGCGCGCGACGTCGCCGAACCGGCCCATGCGGTCAGGCTACACACGCGAGGTGCGGTGCGGATCGGGTGCTAGGTTCCCGCCATGCCTGGTGCGAGCCGAGGGGTGCGGCGTCAGTTCTGGGGGATCCTCGTCTCCCGAGCGCTCGGCAGCGCCTTCCAGGCCCTCGCGCTCGTGCTCCTCGCGCGGACCGTGACTCCGTCGGTGTTCGGCATGGTCAACGTGGTGATCGCTGTCGTGGGCTTCGTGCTCGTGGTGACCGGGCTCGGCATGTCGATCTTCGTCCCGTGGGCTCGGGCACGACAGGCGCACGGGGACGTGGCTGCCGCGCTTCGTCTCAACACGCTGTCGAACCTCGCGAGCGCAGTCATGCTCGTCCCGGCCATCGTCGTGTGGGCCCACGTGTCCGGCGCTCCGCTCGCGGTCGCCCTCATCGGGGTCTCGCTCGCCCTCGAGCGGAACGTCGACACGTGGCTCGGGGTGCCGGTCGCCGACGGCGAGTCAAGGGTCGCGGTGCTCAGCGCGCTCGCCCGCCGCACGGTGTGCCTCGTCGTGCTTGGCCTCGTGCTGCTCGCGGGCGCGGACCCCGTCCTGGGGTTCACGGGCGGGCTCGTGCTCGGGGCGCTCGTCGGGCAGCTCCACGTGCGCCGCGCCGTGCGCCTCGCTCCCGCCGAGCCGACGCCGGTGCGCGAGGTCCTCGGCCGGGCCGCACCGTTCCTCGTCTCGAACGTCACGGGGCAGGCCCGCACGCTCGACGTGCCGATCGTCGCGTTCGTCGGCGGTCCGATCGCCGCGGGTGTGTACGCGGCCGCGACCAAGCTCGTGCAGCCGGTGCTCCTGGTTCCCCAGGCGTTGTCGACCGTCCTGGTGCCGCACGCGACGCGTCTCGACGTCGATCAGGCCCGGCGCCTCGGCGCGCGGACCCTGCTCGCGCTGCTCGGCGCCGCGGTGCTCGGGACACCACTCGTGCTGCTGCGCGACGAGGTCGTCGTCCTCGTCCTCGGTGAGCAGTACCGGGACGCAGGTGCGACGTTCGCGGTCGCGCTGGTCGCGGTGGGGTGCGTCGCGTGGGCGGTCTCGGTCGGGGCGATCCTGCAGGGCCAGGGGCGGCAGAGGGTCGTCGCGTGGCTCGGGGCCGGGTTCGCCGTCCTTCTCCTCGCGGGCGTCGCGATCGGGACCTACCTCGGCGGGCCGGTCGGGGCGGCCGCGGGGCTCGCGCTCGCGTGGTTCGTCTACGCCGTGACGCTCGCGGCGCTCTTGGCCTCACCCGTGCGAACCAATGCGTCCGGAGCCGTTGGCCCGCCTGGGTGAAATAGCCTGATCTCTGTATATATGTCCAGATTGACCAGATATCGTGTGCGGGAGGCTCAACCGGAGGCGCGCGATGGGATCTGGACGCGAACGAGGGCGGCAGGCAGGTCGCCGTCGACTGCGTCGTCGTGCACTCGGCGGGGTACTCGTCCTGATCCTTGGGGTCGTGGCTGTCGTAGTCGCCCTGAACCGCTCGGCCCCGCCCGAGGTCCCTGTGGCGGCCGAGGCCCCGCCCGCGGCGCCAGCGTCGCCCACGCAGGTGACGCCGTCGTCGGCCGCGCCGAAGCCAGCCCCGAGCCCGTCGCCTCTGCCCGAGTGGAGCCCTGCGCCTGAGGAGTCGGGCACGGGCGACGACGTCCTCGTCCCTGACTTCGACGTGCTCGACCCCGTCGAGCTCGACGAGGAGGCACGGTTCGAGGACGGCGTGGGGGCGCGCATCGCGACGATCGAGCGGGACGAGGTCCGGGCCAAGGGCCCGGGCGAGTCTGCGGGTGAGGGCGTCCTGGTGACCGTCGAGATCGAGAACACGACCCGCGAGGACATCTCGCTCGACGCCGTCGTGGTCGACTTCTACGACGACGACGGCGTCCCCGCGGTCGTCAGCTACGGAGACTCCCGCACGATCGAGTTCGCGGGCGATGTCGCGCCCGGCAGGACGGCGCGCGCTACCTACGTCGCACGGCTCGCCGGGGCGACGCAGTCCCTGACCCTCATCGTGTCCTACGAGCCCGGCGCCCCCGCCGTCTCCTTCACCGGAAAGATGTGACTGCCGTGCGAACCATGCCACGTACTGCCGGCCTCGCTGCCGCAGCCCTCGTCGCGACGGGTCTCGTCGTCGCGGGCCCTTCCTCGACCGCACTCGCAGGCACGGACCCCGACCTGGGGGCCGACCCCACGGTCACCGCCGACGCGCTCCCCACGGTTCAGATCGACGGTGTCGTGTGGTCGCAGGTCGTCGTCGGCAACACGGTCTACGTCGCGGGCGACTTCACGACCGCACGACCGGCCGGAGCCGCACCGGGGACCCAGACCGTGCCGCGGTCGAACCTGCTCGCCTACGACATCGCGACCGGTCAGCTCGTCGAGTCGTGGGCGCCGAGCACGAACGGTGTCGTGCACGCGATCGCGGCCTCGCCGGACGGGAGCCAGATCTTCGTCGGCGGTGCCTTCAACCGGGTCAACAACGTCGGGCGCAGCCGATTCGCGGCCCTCAGCGCGAGCACGGGGGCCGTGCTGAGCAGCTTCTCGGCGGGCACGAACGGCGAGGTCCGCGGGATCGCGGTCGCACCGGACGCGGTGTACATCACGGGGACCTTCAACACGGTGGGCGGCCAGAGCCGGGCCCGCGTCGCGTCCTTCACCCCGAGCGGGACGCTGCGCGGGTGGTCGGCGAACGTGCAGTCGCGAATCTCGTACGACATCGCGACGAGCCCGGACGGCTCGCGGGTGTTCATCGGCGGGGCGTTCGAGAAGGTCAACAACGTCCCGCGGCTCGGCACAGCGGCGCTCTCGGGCGCGACGGGCGCCCTCTTGCCGTGGGACGTCTCGGACGAGGTGTACTCGTGGGGACCGGACGCCGCTGTCACGTCGGTCAACGCCGACGAGTCGAACGTGTACTTCACGTCGATGGCCTTCCTCGACGACGCGACCGGATGGACCAACACCGAGGGTGCCTTCGCGGCCGACCAGGCGACCGGTGAGGTCGTCTGGCTTGCCGACTGCCACGGGGACACCTACGACGTGTTCGCCAACTCCGGTCAGGACCACGTGTACCTCGCGGGGCACCCGCACATGTGCAACAACATCGGCAGCTACCCCGAGGAGCGGTTCCGGGTCCACCGCTACGCGACCGCGCTGACGAAGCAGGCGTTCGGTCTCGTCTCGACGAACACCCAGCTCGCGCGTTTCTACGTCAACGTCGAGGGTTTCCCTGCCCCCAAGGTGCGCACCTTCTTCCCAACCTTCACGGAGGGGCAGCACACGGGCCAGCACCAGGCGACGTGGCAGGTGACCGGCAACAGTGACTACGTCGTGTACGGCGGCGAGTTCCTCTCGGTCAACGGGGTCGCGCAGCAGGGCCTGGTCCGCTTCGCCAAGCCGCACCTCGCCGCGGGTCTGCAGGGCCCCCGGGTGAGCGGGAGCGCGACGACCCCGACCCTGCAGTCGCACGCACGCGGCACGATGCAGGTCTCGTGGCAGACCAACCACGACATCGACGACGGCGCGCTCACCTACCGCGTGCTGCGCAACGGCACGGTCGTGCACGAGGTCACGGCTCCCTCGACGTTCTGGAACCGCCCCCGGCTGTCGTTCACGGACACGGGCCTCGCGGACAACACGAACTACACGTACCGCATCGAGGTGAGCGACTCGGCCGGGAACACCGTGCTCTCGCCCCAGGTCACGGCGCGGACGCTCACCTCGAGCGCGGCGCCCTTGAGCGAGTACGCCGCGACGATCCTCGAGGACGCCCCGAACAACTACTGGCGCCTCGGCGAGCCCTCGGGAAGCTTCCAGGACTGGACATCGTTCTCCGACGCGACCGCCGGCAGCGGGGTCACGCGCAACCAGGCCGGCGCGATCGCTGACGACTCCGACCGCGCGGCCCGGTTCACGGGCTCGTCGAGCTCGCGGGCCTACAGCAGCTCTTCCGAGGGCGGACTCGACCACCTGTCGATCGAGGCGTGGTTCCGCACCTCGTCGACCTCAGGTGGGAAGGTCGTCGGGTTCGGGTCCACGCGAGGGACCGGCAGCTCGAGCAACTACGACCGCCACATCTACATGACGCCCTCGGGCCAGCTCGTGTTCGGTGTCCATCCCGGCGCGCCGCGGACGATCACCTCACCGGGCTCCTACAACGACGACGCGTGGCACCATGTGGTCGCGACGCTCGGCCTGCGCGGGATCGAACTGTACGTCGACGGGGTGCTCGTCGCGCACGACCCGGGCGTCGTCTCGGGCCAGGCCTCGTTCAGGGGCTACTGGCGCATCGGTGGCGACAACCTCGGCGGGTGGCCCGAGGCGGGCAGTGCGGGCTTCACGGGCCTGATCGACGAGGTCGCGACCTACGGCCGCCAGCTCGGCCCGAACGACGTCGTGCGGCACTACACCGTCGGCTCGGGCAACGAGGTGCCCAACCTCGCGCCCGATGCCCTGTTCACCGCGACCGGTGGCGAGCTGACGGCCACGGTCGACGCGAGCGCCTCGAGCGACCCCGACGGGACGATCGAGTCCTACGGGTGGGACTGGGGGGACGGCACGTCGAGCGTGACCGCGACTCCCACGACCTCGCACGACTACGACGAGCCCGGGACGTACACCGTGACGCTCACCGTGACGGACGACCGTGGCGGCGTCGCGACGGCGATCCGCGAGGTCGTCGTCACGGCACCCAACCAGGGACCGCTCGCGAGCTTCGAGGTCGACGTCGTCGGGCGTCTGGTCTCGGTCGACGCGAGCGCCTCGAGCGACCCGGACGGATCGATCGTCGGCTACTCATGGTCCTGGGGTGACGGGACGCCCGCAGGCTCGGGTACGACGGCGACCCACCTGTTCGGCGCCGACGGCACGTATCAGGTCACCTTGACGGTCACCGACGACGACGGCGCGTCAGCGACCACGAGTCGGGTCGTCGAGGTCGAGGCACCGCTGCCCGGCGGCGCGATCGCGAGCGACGCCTTCGGTCGTTCGGTTGCCTCGGGTTGGGGTGCTGCGGACCTGGGTGGTAGCTGGGTGACTGCGGGTTCGGCGTCGGTGTCCGAGGGTGCGGGTCAGCTTGTGCTGGGTTCGTCGGGGGCTATCGCGGGTGGTCGTCTGCCGGGGGCTTCGGGGGTCGACCTGGTGACGTCGGTGTCGACGGTGTGGGACAAGCGTCCGTCGGGTTCGGGTGGTGCGACCTTGCTTCGTGGTCGGATCGGTGACTCGGGGGAGTACCGCTTCAAGCTCGAGTTCAAGCCGGATGGTCGTTTGGTGGGGTGGGTCGTGCGGACCAACGCCTCGGGTGCTGAGACGCGGATCTCGGATGTGGTGACGTTGCCGTTCACCTATGGTCCGGGCACGGTCGTGCGTCAGACGATGGAGGTCGTGGGGACCTCGCCGACGACGGTGCGGGTCAAGGTGTGGACCGGGGCTCAGGAGCCTGACGCGTGGGGCTGGCAGGTGACCGACGGTACGAGTGCCCTGCAGGGTCCCGGACACACCGGTATCGCGGCCTTGCTGGGCTCGGGCGTGGGTAACACCCCGGTGCGCGTCACGATCGACGACTACCTCGTGCGGATGCCGACGTAGCACGATGACGAGAACCAGCTACCTGCCCGACGGGAGCTGCGGGAGGGAACAGCGGCCGTGCGTATCGCACTTGTAGGCACCCGCGGCGTCCCGGCGCGCTACGGAGGCTTCGAGACCGCGGTCGAGGAGGTCGGCAAGCGGCTCGCCGCGGCGGGCCACGAGGTCACGGTGTACTGCCGCAGGCCGCGTGGCTCGACCGAGGAGGAGCTGCCTGCGACGTACCTCGGCATGCGGCTCGTCGTGCTGCCCGCGGTCCGTTCGCGCGCTGCCGAGACGCTCACGCACACGGGGCTCTCGGTCGCGCACCTGTGCCGCGCGGGGACCGACGCCGCGTTCGTCTTCAACGCCGCGAACGCCCCGCTCCTGCCGCTCCTGCGTGCCGCGCGCATCCCGGTCGCGACGCACGTCGACGGCCTCGAGTGGAAGCGCGCGAAGTGGTCCGGCCTCGGGCGGCGGTACTACCGGATGGCCGAGTCGCTCGCGGTGCGCTGGTCGGACGCGCTCATCGCCGATGCGCAGGGCATCGCCGACTACTACCGGCGTTCGTTCGGCGCACCCACGGTCCAGATCGCCTACGGCGCTCCCGTGATCGACCCGGGTGCGGCTCGGCTCGGCGAGCTCGGCCTCGAGCCCGGCGGGTACCACCTCGTGGTCGCGCGCTTCGAGCCTGAGAACAACGTCCTGCCGATCGTCGAGGGGTTCCGCCGCTCGCGCGCCGAGCTCCCGCTTGTCGTGGTCGGCTCGGCCCCCTATGCGCACGCGTACACCACGGCGGTGCACGACGCGGCGGACGGTCGGGTGCGGTTCCTCGGCGGGGTGTGGGACCAGGACCTGCTCGACCAGCTCTACGCGGGCGCGGCGACCTATCTGCACGGTCACTCGGTGGGCGGGACCAACCCCTCGCTCCTGCGGGCGATCGGCGCGGGCGCGCCTGTGATCGCCTTCGACGTCGACTTCAACCGCGAGGTCGTGCGCTCCGCGGGGCGCTACTTCACGGGGCCCGACGACGTCGCCGCGCTCGTCGAGGAGGCCGAGGCCGACCCCGACGGGACGTCCGCCCGCGGCAAGGCGGGTCTCGAGGAGGCGGCACGCTACGACTGGGACGAGGTGGCCGAGGCGTACGCCGAGCTCGCCGCGCGCCTGCCCGCGATGCGCCGGGAGGGCAAGCGTCCCACGGGCAGGCGCACGAGGAGGGGTGACGCGTGAAGCGGATCCGCGCCGTGCATCCCTCCGACGAGCTCTACGGCGCCGACCGGGTGCTTCTGCAGGCCGTCCAGGTGCTCGAGCGCCTCGGGCGGGTGAACGTGTGGCTCCCGGACGACGTCGAGTACCGCGAGCGGCTTCTGACCCGCGAGCTCACACGGGCGGCTGTCCCCGTGCAGCGCACGGACGTCACGGTGCTGCGCAGGGAGTATGCGCGCCCGCGAGCGATCCCCGGGCTCGTCGCGAAGGCGTGGCGTACGTGGCGGGCGCTGCGTCGCGAGCGGCCCGACCTCGTGTACGTCAACACCTCGGCGATGCTGCCGGTCGCTCCGCTTGCGAGGCTCGCAGGCGCGCGGGTGGTCGTGCACGTGCACGAAGGATGGACGCTGCGTGAGCGGGTGCTGCTCGGCCCCCTGCTGTGGACCGCCCAGCACGTCGTCGCGGTGAGCGAGGCGGTCGCCGCGGAGCTGCCGCTCGCCAGACGGCGCGTCGCGGTCGTGCACAACGGAGTCGACGTGCCGGTCGTGCCCGCCGAGCGGCGTGCCGAGATTCGCGCCCTCGTCGGTGCCGGCGAGCAGGACACGCTTGTGGTCGTCGCGAGCCGCTGGAACCGATGGAAGGGGGTCGACGTCCTGCTCGACGCCTGGTCGCGGCTCGACCGGGACGACCTACGTCTCGTCGTGCTCGGCGGGCCTCCTCCCTCGGGTCCTGCGGTCGACGTCAAGGGGATCGTCGAGACCTTGCCCCGCAGGGAGTCCGTGACCGTCGTGGGTGAGGTCGACGACGTCGCCGAGTGGTTCGCAGCGAGCGATGCGGTCGCGGTCCCGAGCATCGCCCCCGACCCCTTCCCGCTCGTCGCCGTCGAGGCCGCGGCGCACGGCGTCGCGGTGATCGCCTCACGGACCGGAGGTCTGCCCGAGATGGTCGCGAGCGGGGTGACCGGTGTGCTCCTCGAGCCCGGAGACGTCCAGGCTTGGGCAGGGGCGCTCGCGCGGTGCGACCGGTCCGAGCTGCGCGCGATGGGACGGGCCGCGGCCGAGCGGCACCGGAGCGACTACACGAGCACGGCGTTCTGTCGCCGGCTCGCCGTCGTCGTGCGCGAGGCGGTGCGTGCGAAGTGACCACGTACCAGCCCCCGAGGAGGACCCCATGACGACGACGGCGCCGCGTCGGTCCTACCGCGAGGCGCTCACCGAGCTCGCCTCGCGGCAGAAGACCTCGAAGGGTGCCCCGGCATACTCGCGCTTCGTGAACCGTCCCCTCGGGCGCCGGCTCGCGGCCGCGGCATACGTCGCGGGGCTGTCCCCGGACCAGGTGACCCTGCTCAGTGCGCTCGCGTCGTTCACCGGGATCGGGCTCGTCGCGCTCGCCCCGCCCACCGTCCCCGTCGCGGTCGCGGTCGGGCTGCTCCTCGTGCTCGGGTACGCGCTCGACTCGGCCGACGGTCAGGTCGCGCGACTCACGGGCACCGGGAGCCCCGCGGGGGAGTGGCTCGACCATGTGGTCGACGCGGTCAAGCTCGGTGCGCTGCACCTCGCGGTCCTGCTCGCGTGGCACCGCCACTTCGAGCTGCCCGAGGCGATGCTCCTCGTCCCGCTCGGCTTCCTCGTGGTCCAGTCGGTCGTGTTCTTCGCGATGATCCTCACCGACCAGCTGCGCCGGTCCCTGCGCGGCCAGCGCGAGCACTTCCTTGCGGACCAGGGCGGCTCCTCGGCGCTCTACTCGCTCGCGGTCGTGCCGACCGACTACGGGCTGATGTGCCTGCTGTTCTTCGCGCTCGCGTGGCGGGACGGCTTCGTCGTGGGGTACACGCTGCTCGCGGCCGCGATGGCGGGTTTCATGCTCCTCGCGCTGCCCAAGTGGTACCTCGAGCTGCGCCGGGCGGGTCGCGCGCGGTGAGTTCACCCGACCAGCCCCTGCCCGACATGTCGGGTTTGCCCTAGACTGGGGCGTCATGAACGAGGAGCAGAAGGCACAGCGCGTCGGGTACGTCCCAGGCGTGTTCGACCTGTTCCACATCGGTCACCTCAACATCCTGCGGCGCGCGCGCGAGCACTGCGACGTGCTTGTCGCGGGGGTCGTGAGCGACGAGAACGCCGAGCGCGTCAAGGGCCGCGCGCCGGTGATCCCGCTCGCGGAGCGCCTCGAGATCGTGCGCTCGCTCGCGATCGTCGACGACGCGGTCGCCGAGGTCTGGCCCGACAAGCTCACGACCTGGCAGCACGTGGGCTTCGACGTCATCTTCAAGGGTGACGACTGGCGCGGCACCCCGAAGGGCTTCGCGCTCGAGCACGACATGGCAAGCGTCGGTGTCGCGGTGCACTACTTCCCGTACACCGTGCACACCTCCTCGACGCTCCTGCGCGCCGCGCTCGACGTCCTCGAGTCGGGGGTCGCGGCGAGCGCGAGCGCCTGAGAGAGGCTCCGGGCGGCGGGACGTCTCCCGCGCGGCGTACCCTGGACACCCCCGGTACCGCACGGTCCCGGGCCTGTCGTCGTGCCCCGGAGGGCAAGAACCCATGAGTCTGACCGGCATCCTGCCGCTCCTGCGCCGTGACCCCGCGGTCGCGGGCGCGCTCGAGAACGTGCGCACGCGCGGCGAGCTCGACCTCGTCGCACCTGCGGGTGCGCGGCCCGGGATCCTTGCGCTCCTCGCGCACGGTGAGCATGGGCGTCCGCTCGTGGTCGTGACCGCGACGGGTCGCGAGGCCGACGATCTTGCGGCGGGCCTGCGCGGCTTCCTGCCCGACGACGACGTTGCGGTCCTGCCCGCGTGGGAGACCCTCCCGCACGAGCGGCTCTCCCCACGCGCCGACACGGTCGCACGGCGCCTCGCGGTGCTGCGCCGGCTCGCGCACCCGGGCGAGCCCGGTCCCACGGGCCCGATCAGGGTGCTCATCATCCCCGTGCGTGCTCTCCTGCAACCCGTCGTCGCTGGGCTCGGCGACCTCGAGCCCGTCTCGCTCGCGCAGGGCGACACCGCGGACCTCACCGAGGTCGCCGAGCGGCTCGTCGCGGCTGCGTACACGCGCACCGACATGGTCGGCCGGCGCGGGGAGTTCGCGGTGCGCGGCGGGATCCTCGACGTGTTCGCACCGACCGACGAGCACCCCGTGCGCGTCGAGTTCTGGGGCGACGAGGTCACCGAGCTGCGCTGGTTCTCGGTCGCCGACCAGCGCACGCTCGAGGTCGCCGACCGCCCGCTGTGGGCCCCGCCGTGCCGCGAGGTGCTGCTGACCGACGCGGTGCGTGCGCGGGCACGTGAGCTCGCGCCCCAGCTGCCGGGGGCCGCCGACCTGCTCGACAAGCTTGCCGAGGGCATCGCGGTCGAGGGCATGGAGTCGCTCGCGCCCGTGCTCGTGGACCGCATGGAGCCCGTGCTCGAGCTCGTCGACCCCGACTCGCTCCTGCTCGTGCTCGACCCCGAGCGCGTGCGGGCCCGCGCGCACGACCTCGTCGCGACGACCGAGGAGTTCCTCGGCGCGGCGTGGCACTCCGCAGCCGCGGGTGCCGCGGTGCCGATCGACCTGCGCTCGGCGTCCTTCGCCTCGCTCGCCGAGACGCGCGAGCTGGCGACCCGCCGCGGCCTCGGCTGGTGGACCGTGGGTCCCTTCGCCTCGGGTCCCGCCGCGAGCGAGGAGCCGGGTGCGCCCGGCCATGCGCCGGACGCCCAGGTGGCCGCCCCCGACGACGACACCGCCGAGGTGCTGCGCGTCGGCGCCCGTGACGTCGTGCCCTACCGCGGCGAGGTCGAGCGCGCGGTCCAGGACCTCGCCGAGCTCCAGCGCGCCGGCTGGCGCCTCGTGCTCACGACGGAGGGGCCCGGTCCTGCGCGCCGCATGGTCGAGCAGCTCGGTTCGGCCGAGGTCCCCGCGCACCTGACCGAGACGCTCGAGACCGAGCCCGAGGCGGGCGCCGTCGTCGTCGTGCCCTCGCTCGTGGGCTCGGGGTTCGTCGCGGAG
>JAJUHG010000011.1 GCA_029267995.1 Micrococcales bacterium | reverse complement strand
GGTGGGCGAGGGACGGGTCGGTCGGGTAGGTGTGGTTGAGCGCGCGCACGGTTCTCCTCGGTCGGTCGGCCTGCGGGCAAGCCTAGGTCCGGGCACATGGAGGCTCACAATGCGAAGGTCCCTGGTCCCGACGGGTGGGCAGCGGCTCGACGGATCCGGGTGAAATCCCCGCCTCGTCCTCTTGCGCGTGCTTTGGGTGATAACCCCCTTGTAGGGTGACCGGGCACACTGTCCCGGTTCAAAGAGGTTTATCCATGCCCCGTCCCACCCCTCGGCGGCGCGGCCTGCGGACGACGACGTCCCTCGCCGCTTCCCTCGTCCTCGCAGCGACCATGGCCGTCACACCCACGGCGGCGGTCTCCACCGACTCCTCGACCAGCGGGACCGACGCGCCGTCGTCCTCCCTGCTCGACATCGCGCCCGACCGCTCGTCGTCCGAGGCGGCGACCGACGCCAGCACCTCGCCGCTCGGGGAGACTCAGCTCGAGGCGACCGCCACCGTCCAGGAGGGCACCGCCACGACAGCCCGCAAGCCCAGGGTCATGTCGCGCTCGGCGCGGCTCTGGCTCAGCACCGTCGACGGTGTCGGGTGGTCGATCCCTGCCGAGCAGTACGTCTCCGTCTTCGACGTGAAGCAGGACGTGCCCGGCAAGAAGATCACGATCACGGCCGAGTACGACGCCACCCCGACCTCCGGTCTGAACAGCTTCATCGACATCTACCTCGGCAAGTGGACGAGCGACGAGCGGTGCGTCTCGGAGGGGCACGCCCGCATCGCTGCTCTCGGTCACGGAGCGGCCAACGACGCCCTGTTCGTCAAGGCGGGATCGACGACGGCGATCGGTTCGGCGACGCGGTCGCTGTCCGGCTCGGTCCTGACGGTGACGGCGACCGGCAACGGCGCGGGGGTCGACTCCTACGAGTGTGCCTTCGGTTATCTCGACGCCGTCGCCTCCGACACCCAGCTCGAGCCGTTGCGCCGCGCGTGGGCCGAGGACTTCGACGCCGAGATGGAGAAGGCGCCGGAGTTCGAGTTCTACTCCTCGGCTCTCAACGCCGCCTACCCCGGCAAGTGGAACAAGGTGCGGATCTCGGTCCGCAACGATGGCAACCTCACGGCCAAGAACGTCAAGCTGCGGCTCTCGGGCTCGAAGCTGAAGTTCAAGAAGAAGACCATCAAGGTCGGCACGATCAAGCCCGGCAAGTCCAAGGCCGTCAACGCGCGCGTCAAGCTCTCGGGCAAGAAGACGCGCACGCTCAAGGCCAAGGCGACGGCGTCGGGCAAGTGGACGGCGACGACCAAGACGAAGGTCGGGTACCGCCCCAAGCCCAAGAAGGTCAAGAGCCTGAAGGGCCGCTCCTACTGGGCGAGCACGACCGGCAGCGGCTCCGACGCGATCTGGCAGGTTCACGGCCTCACGTTCGTCAACAACAAGTGGGTCTACGTGGGGGTGCCCAAGTCCGGGACGCCCAAGTGCTCGAAGAAGGTCAAGGAGTGCAAGCGGTACTCCTACTCGGCCTCAAAGGGCACCCTGAAGATCGGCAAGCTCCGCGCGAAGGTCGACTCCGAGGGCATCAAGGTCACGAAGCCCGCCAAGAAGTCCGACCCGAAGGTCATGTACACGCCGCTCAAGGGCCTCAAGAAGGGCTCGAAGATCTCTGCCAAGCTCGAGTACATCGACGGCAGCGGTCCGTGCCCCCCGTCGTGCCGCTCGTGGTGGGACAAGCTGACGCTCAAGAAGAACGGGACGTTCACCCGGAACCCGGGATCGATCTCGACGTTCGGCTTCATCCCCTACCAGACCTTCGTCTCCACGTCGGGACCGGTCAAGAAGGGCACCTACAAGATCCTGTCGAAGAACCGCATCCGCTTCACGTGGAAGGACCCCGAGACGGGCAAGACGAAGAAGGAGACCCGCACGATCGGGATCGACCAGAACGAGCTGGGCAAGCACAACCCGAAGTACGGCCTGCTCATCGGGGACGACCCCTACCTGCCGTAGCCGGAGCACGTGACGCGCGGCCGGGTCCCTGCACGGGGCCCGGCCGTCGTCGTCCCCGGGGCCGCGGTCTACGGGAAGGCGCCACGGGACGCCGTCGTCGGCGGGACTACTGGTAGAGCGGCGTGAGCTCCTCGTACTCCTCGACGCTCCCGCCACGCAGGCACACCTCGATGATCTCGCGGCCGAGCGGGTCGAGGTCGTCGGTGAGGAACTGCACGAGCTCGGACGCGAAGAAGTCCTGGATGATCGCCGCGCCCGCGTCGTAGGCCTCGTGGCCCACGCGCGACTGGTTCTCCGGGAACAGCAGCGTGGGGCGCACCTGCTGGCCGTCGAGCTTGACCTCGCGGGGCGTGAACCCGAAGAGCGGGAACCGGGCCGGCACGAGCTCCTCGCGCCAGATGCGCCCCCCGCCGCGGCGCGCGAGGTACTCGCGCGCGAGCCACTGCGCCGCGAAGCCCACCTTGTACGCGCCGATGTGCTGGTTGGGCACGAGGACGTAGCGCGTGCGGGGGTGCTCGACGATCTGGCGCAGCGCGAGGTTCGCGGCCTCGACCTTGGTGCCCGTCGAGAACGGCCAGAACGAGCCGACGCCCTCGGCCACCATGCCGCCCGTGCCGAGCCTCGCGCGTTCGGCGGCACTCTCGCCGATCGAGGGGTTCTTGTCGCCGCGCGGGGCGACGAGCCGCCACAGCCACGCGAGGGCGGGCGGGACGACGTGCATCATGCCCATGACGCCGTACGACGGCGCCTCGCGCGTGCACGCCGGGGTGCGCGGGACCACACGGGTCTGGGAGTCGAGAAGGTACCAACGGCAGGGTTCCTTCGAGCTCGAGGACTGGGCGCCGTGGCGGGCGGGCCGTGCGGGACGCTCTCGCGGACGGACCAGCGACGCGCGCCGAGATCTGGGAGCACGTGCGTAGTGATCACGCACTTGCGCACCTCGAGGTCGGGGCGAGCGGTGCCGGGTCAGACTCTCTCTTCAAGCCTCTGCATTGGTGGGGCGACATCTGCTTCGGCCCGGACCGCGACGGCTCCACGACCTTCCGGCTCCTCGACGGCGACCGGCTGTGGACCGGGGCCCTCGACCTCGAGGGCGCCGGACCGCGGGCCGTGCGGGACTACCTCGCCGCGTACGGACCGGCGACGACGGCGAACCTGCGCTACTGGCTCACGGAGGGTCTCAGTGCGCCGTGGCGCCACGTGGAGCGCTGGATCGCCAAGCTCGGGCAGGACGTGGCGACTGTCGAGATGGACGGGGTCGAGGCGCTCGTCCTCACGCGCGACCTCGACTCGATGTCGGCTTTCGAGCCCTCCGAGGACATCGCCAGCTCACCGTCGCGTGGTTCGACGAGGTTGGCCCAGCACCGGTCGAGCACCTCCAGGCGGGTGCTGGCCGTCTCGCGACGAGCCTCAGCCGCGACCTGGAACTGAGGGTCACCGGAGCCCCAACGCTCCCGAGCGGCTCGCCGGGTTCTCGCTCGCCCTTATGACGTAGGTCACAAATGTGTAGGATCGTCTCATTTCCCACCGTGGAGGCGACGGCATGGCTATCAGGACACTCGGTGACACCCGCTCCAGATCCGGGGCTTATGTCGTGGCAGGAGTGCTCGCACTCGCTCTTTCTGGCTGCACCGGCGGCGGGGACGACCCGGCGCCGACAGACGCTGCGGCCTCGACACCGACAGACGCCTCGACGCAGGACGCGTCCGTCGACGACGCTGCGACCGAGAGCGAGACCGCCGACGGCGAGACCGCCGAGGCAGGGGACGAGGACGCGGGCGGCGACGCGGGTGGCGAGCTCGGGACCATCACCATCGACACGACCACCTACCAGGTCCTCGAGTCGGTCAACTGCACGCCCGTCAGCCCGACCGACCTGGTCACCACCGTGCTTGATGTCCTGGCGGTCGCACGGTCACGCGATGGCGAGGACGCGCTGTTCTTCGCCTACACCGAGGATCAGTCCGGGGTGAGTGCGAACCACATCGACTATCAAGGTCCGGAGGGGACGTTGTCGACTCGCGATGGCAACGCATCCTTCAGCTTCGAGAGCGGAACCTTCTCCGGTGCGGGCACTCTCGTGGACGACGCCGAGACCAAGACACTGATGGCGCAGTTCAACTTCACGGTGCCCGACGAGCTCGTCGACTGCTGACGCGCCGGTGAGCGTCCTCCGCGTCGGACCCGACGAGCCGCCCGTCGCCGCGCTGCACGGCAGGGTGGCATGCAGATCGTCCACGCGATCGGTGCCCGCACGGACGCGCAGACATAGCCCTCGGTCTTCCCCGCCAACGGCCCGAGTCCGAAGCCTGCGGTCATGCCCGCGCCCGCCGGATTACGGTGCCGCTGGGGTGAGCAGGCTATCGATCAGGGTCTGGATGCGGGCCTTGATGTCGTCGCGGATCGGGCGGACCGCGTCGATGCCCTGGCCGGCGGGGTCGTCGAGCTTCCAGTCCTCGTACCGCTTGCCGGGGAAGAACGGGCATGCGTCCCCGCAGCCCATCGTGATCACCACGTCGGAGTCCTGCACGGCCTCGGTCGTGAGGATCTTCGGCTGCTCGGCGGTGATGTCGATGCCTTCCTCGCGCATGGCCTCGACCGCGACGGGGTTGATCTGCTCGGCGGGCATGGAACCGGCCGAGCGAACCTCGACCCGGCCGGCGGCGAGGTGGCGGAGGTAGCCCGCGGCCATCTGGGAGCGGCCGGCGTTGTGGACGCAGACGAACAGCACGGAAGGCTTGTGATCGGTCATGTTCGGTTCGCTTCTTTCGTTCAGGTGGTGAGGGTAGTGAGGAGTGCGCGGACGCGGGTTTCGATGTCGTCGCGGATCGCCGCGATCCCTTCCGGGGAGGCGAGGGCAGGGTCGCCCACGGCCCAGTCCTCGTAGCGGACACCCGGGATGATCGGGCACACGTCCCCACACCCCATCGTGATCACGACGTCGGCGGCGCGCACGGCGTCGTCGGTGAGCGGCTTCGGGAACGCCGTCGCCGCCTCTGGTTCGCCCTCGATCTCGGTCAGCAGAGAGCGCACGTGCGGATGCACGTCCGACGCCGGGGTCGACCCGGCCGAGCGTGCGATGACGGTGCCGCCAGCGAGCTGATTGAGAAGGGCGGCGGCGAGCTGGGAGCGGCCGGCGTTCTGCACGCACACGAACAGCACCTGCGGTGTTCCCGCCGCGCGGTCCCGGGTGAGATCGGCCAGCCGCTGCCTCGCGAAGCGTTCGGTGAGCGGGATCAGGTGCCGGGTCAGCTTCGCCGAGCGGACCAGACCCGCGTAAGACTCGCGGACGATCGCGACCACGAGGTCCCGGTTCAGGCCGGTGAGCTCGTCGGCGAGTTCCTCGGCGAGACGGGTGACGCGTGTGTCCATGTCGCGCAGCGCCTCAGCACGGTCCTCGGTCTGCTCCGGCTCGTCGGCCACCGCGGCCGGCGCGAACGCGTCCAGGAGAGCGGCGACGGCGCGCTGCCGGCCCGGGGCGATCCGGTACCAGACCCATGTGCCGCGCCGTTCCGACAGCAGCATCCCCGTCTCCTTGAGCACCTTGAGGTGGTGGGAAACGGTCGGCTGGGACACCTCGGCGAGCTCGGCGAGATCGCACACGCACGACTCGCCGCGCGGGTCGGTGGCGATCGCGGACAGCATCCGCAGCCGGAGCGGGTCGGCGAGCGATTTGAGTGCGCCGGCCACGGTGGTGGCGGCATCCTGTCCGATCGCGTGCGTCGAGGACGGCGCGCACGCCTCGGCGTCGGGGATCACGGTCGTGTCGGTCATGACGTCCTCGATTCGGTGACGGCTTCCGTCGCGTAGGGGTCGGTGTGGAACCAGGCCTTCGCCGCCCAGAGGGAGACGTAGACGAGGCCGACGAGCACGGGCACCTCGATCAGCGGGCCGACGACACCTGCGAGCGCCTGACCGGAGGCGGCGCCGAAGGTGCCGATGGCGACGGCGATCGCGAGCTCGAAGTTGTTGCCCGCCGCGGTGAACGCCAGAGTCGTCGACCGCGCATACCCGAGGCCCAGCCCTTTGCCGAGCAGAAGGCCGGCGAACCACATGAGGCCGAAGTACACCAGCAGCGGCAATGCGATCCGGGCGACGTCGAGCGGGTTCTGGGTGATCGCGTCGCCCTGCAGCGCGAACAGCAGCACGATGGTGAACAGCAGCCCGTACAACGCCCACGGCCCCACCCTGGGCAGGAACGTCTCCTCGTACCATTCCCGGCCTCGGCGCTTCTCACCGATCCAGCGGGACGCGAACCCGGCGATCAGCGGGACGCCGAGGAACACGAGCACGTTGAGCGCGATCTGCCACACCGACACCTCCAGGCCTTGGGTGTCGAGGCCGAGCCAGCCGGGCAGCACGGTGAGGTAGAACCAGCCGAGCACGGAGAACATCACGACCTGGAAGACCGAGTTGATCGCGACGAGCACGGCGGTGGCCTCGCGGTCGCCGCAGGCGAGGTCGTTCCAGATCACGACCATCGCGATGCAGCGGGCGAGCCCCACGATGATCAGCCCCGTGCGGTACTCGGGCAGGTCCGGGAGGAACAGCCAGGCGAGGGCGAACATCACTGCGGGACCGACCAGCCAGTTCAGCACGAGCGAGGAGACGAGGAGGCGCTTGTCGCCGGTGACGGCGGCGACCTTGTCGTAACGCACTTTCGCGAGCACCGGGTACATCATCACCAGCAGGCCCAGCCCGATCGGCACGGAGATCCCGCCGACCTCCATCGCGGACAGTGCGTCGGAGAGCGCGGGAACGAAGCGTCCCAACAGGAGGCCCGCGACCATCGCGAGGCCGATCCACAGCGGCAGCCACTTGTCCAGCGTGGACAGCCGCTTCGGGGTCGCCGTGGTAGGCGCGGTGTTCGTCTGGGTCATGCGAGCAGCTCCTCGATCTTCGCCGCGTACACGGGCTTCGGGTGCGCGCCGATCAGCACGTCCACCCGCTCCCCGGCCCGGTAGAACCCGAGCGTCGGGATCGACGTCACCCCGGCCGCGGTCACGGCCTCCGGATTCGCATCGGCGTCGACCTTCACGATCTTCACTCGCCCCGCATACTCCTCGGCGAGCTGGTCGAGGATCGGGGCGATCGCCTTGCACGGCCCGCACCAGGCCGCCCAGATATCGACCACGACGGGCAGCTCGGCTTCGATCACCTCGCTCTGGAAGGTCGCGTCGGTGACGGGGGTGACGGTGTTCATGCGGAGACCTCCAGAACGGGAGCCGGCTGGGCGGCGGGGGCGAGATGGGAGAGATAGTGCTGGGCATCCTGGGCTGCGGCGCAGCCTGTGCCCGCGGCAGTGATCGCCTGCCGGTACGTGTGATCGACCAGATCACCGGCAGCGAACACGCCCGGCACGTTCGTGGCCGTCGATGGATGCGCGACCCGCACATACCCGTCCGGGTCGGTGTCGACCTGCCCGGTGACGAGTTCGGAGCGCGGGTCGTGCCCGATCGCGACGAACACCCCGGTCACGTCCAGGGTGCGTTCGGCGCCGGTGAGGGTGTCGCGCAGCCGCAGCCCGGCCACCCGGTCGTCGCCGAGGATCTGGGCGACCTCACTGTTCCAGGCGATCTCGATCTTCGAATCGGCCAGCACCCGCTCGGCCATGATCCGAGAGGCCCGGAACTCATCGCGCCGGTGCACGAGCGTGACCTTCGACGCGAACCGCGTCAAGAACAGGGCCTCCTCCATCGCGGAATCCCCACCGCCGACCACGGCGATGTGCTGCTCGCGGAAGAAGAACCCGTCGCAGGTCGCGCACCACGAGAGGCCGTGCCCCGACAAGCGCTCCTCTTCGGGGAGGCCGAGCTTGCGGTACGCGGACCCCATCGTCAGGACCACCGCTTTCGCCCGGTGGGCCTCACCGCTGCCGGTCGTGATCGTCTTCACCGGGCCTGCCAGGTCCAGACCGGTCGCGTCATCCATCAGGATGCGCGCGCCGAACCGTTCTGCCTGCGCCCGCATCGACGCCATCAACTCCGGCCCCTGCACACCGTCGATGAAGCCGGGGAAGTTCTCCACCTCCGTCGTCGTCATCAACGCCCCACCGGCTGTCACCGATCCCGCCACCACGACCGGGGCCAGACCCGCCCGCGCCGCGTAGATCGCCGCCGTGTACCCCGCAGGGCCAGACCCGACGATCACCAACTCCACCTCTTGCATCGACATGCTTCTATATTGATACCCATCAAAACAGTCACGCAAGCCCTGAGCAGGTATCGGAGCGAGTGTTCATCCGCTGTTCAATCACGGAGTGCGCCCGGGGTGGGCGCTCAGGGGTGACTCGGCGCGGTCGGGATCGGCGGTTCGAACGGACTGGGTGGTTCGAGGATCGTGGCCGAGTAGCGCAGCGCGGTCTCGATGCCGATGCCGAAGAGGTCGCAGATGCGCCTGACGTCGCCGCCGGTCTGCTCGACTTCGTAGAGAATCCGGTCGGCGCGTAGCGCTTGCGCGGTCACTCCAGCCTTCTTCCAGGGGAAGTTCCGGCTGGGCGGTGAGAGACGGGGCGCGGTCTGGATGGTGACGAGCAGGTAGGGGTTCTTCGTCTCCGACCAGCGTTTGGCTCGGTGGTCGAGCCAGGCAGCGAGGTGGACGAGCACGGGTTTCGCGAGCGGGATGAAGCGGCCGTCAGGCATCCGTAGCCGCCCGTCGATGATGTCGGTGAGCTTGATGTGCTGCACTTGCGAAGTCATCAGGGCGTGGAAGGCGACGAGTGAGACGGCCAGCGCGACCGCCGGATCAGGGTTGACCAGGGCGTCGCGGATCGCGGTGGGCTCCATCGGCAGCGGCATGTTGCGCTTGGGGCCGCGCAGCGGGATCGCTTTCGTCGGGTCGAGGAAGATCTGCTTGCGGCCGCGCAGAATCGTGAACAGGCTGCGGAAGCCGAGCATCATGGTGTGACGGGGCGAGGGATCGTCGGGAAGCGCGGCGAGGATGTCCTCGGTGTCGGGAAGGGCGCGCGTCGAGCACAACCGACCCTTCGAGATGCTCCTCGACCCGCAGGTCAACGCCAACGCACTGACCTGGGCCGCAGACGCACACAAGGCCCGAACCTCAACCAACGTTTCCATTGGCAAGGGTTCGAGCCTTGTGCGTGCGGTGGAGCCAAGGGGACTCGAACCCCTAACCCCCTGCTTGCAAAGCAGGTGCGCTACCAATTGCGCCATGGCCCCTGGTGAGGCGGCTGGGCCGCCGGGGAGGACTACTCGAGGGTGTCGGTGACCTCGGCCCAGAGGTCGCGCTCCTCGCGGTCCTCGACGTACTTGCGCCAGACGAGGTACCCCACGCCTGCGGCAGTCAGGACGAGCAACAGCTTCTTCATGGTGCTCCTTGCGACCTCGGGAGTGGGCCTAAGAGGACTTGAACCTCTGACCTCTTCCTTATCAGGGAAGCGCTCTAACCGCCTGAGCTATAGGCCCGTCGCGCCGGCGGCATCCCGCCCCGCGCCGGATGAGACTACCTCACGCGCGCGGCGTGCCGCCAACTCGCGGTGGTCACCTCACTCGTCGGTGAGGGTCAGGTGCAGACCACCCACGAGGGCAGCGGTGATGTTGTACAGGAACGCCCCGATCGTCGCGAGCGCGGTGAGGAGGACGACGTCGACGACGGCGATCAGGGTCGCCGCGGAGAGGAACCTGTCGAACTCGAAGTACTGCATGATGTTGAGGTTCGCGGCAGCCTCCTGGCCGAGCACCTCGCGCAGCAGCTGGTCGACCGAGGCAAACACGCCGAGGCTGTCGATCATGGTCCACGCGGCGAACGTCGCGACCACGATCATGATGCCGACCGCGACGGACAGCAGGAACGACAGCTTCATGACCGACCACGGGTCGACGCGCGAGACCGCGAGCCGCACCCGCCGCGGCGCACCGCTCGGCACGGGGCCGCCGACCGGGACGAGCCTGGGCCCCTGAGCCGGGCGCGGCGCCGGACCGGGCGCGGGCGAGTCCGCCGACGGCGCCGCATCCTCACCCGGGGGCGGGATCGTCGCAGGTGCCTTCTTGGCGGGAGCCTTCTTGGCGGGTGCCTTCTTGGCCGGCGCCTTCTTCGCAGGGGGAGGAGCAGCCACCGGGGTGGCCTTGCTCGGGGTCGTGGACGTCGACATGGGTGCGACCTTAGTTCGGGGAGCGCCGGGGCTGTCCTCGGGGCTGTTCTCGGTGCTGGACGTGCCCCGCGACGATACAGCCGCCTGGGCACCTTGCACAGCCTTGCGCATCGCCGCCTTGACGCCGGTGAGCGGTCCTGACTGGGCGTCCTGCTCGGTGCTCATCAGTCCCCTTCGGTGTCCTGGGCCTCGGCGCTGCCCTCAGCAGGCACCGTGTCACCCTCCACCGTAACGTCTGACTCGTCCTCGCGTCGCTCCACGTTCCGCGCGACGGCGATGATGCGGTCACCCGCGTCGGGCTTGGCGAAGATCACACCCTGGGTCGCACGCCCGGTCGCCGAGACCTCGCCGACCGCGGAGCGCACGATCTTGCCCTTCTCCATGATGACGAGCACCTCGTCGTCCTCGTCCACGACGAGCGCCCCGACGAGGTCACCGTTCGCCTCGGGCAGGTTCGCGACCTTGATTCCCAGGCCGGCCCGGCGCGTGAGGCGGTAGTTGTCCGTCGTGAGCGCGGTGCGCTTGGCGATCCCGCCCTCGGTCACGGTGAACAGGAACGCGTCCTCGCGCACGACGTCCATCGCGAGCAGCGAGTCGTCCCCACGGAACTTCATGCCCGTCACGCCCGAGGTCGAGCGGCCCATCGGGCGCAGCTCGGAGTCGGACGCGGTGAAGCGGATCGACTGCCCCTTGCGCGAGACGAGGATGAGATCGTCGTCGGCGTCGACGAGCCGTGCCGCGACGACCTCGTCCGGCTCGCCCTCGCCGTCCTCGCGCAGGCGGATCGCGATCACGCCGCCCGAGCGGTTCGAGTCGTAGTCCTCGAGGCGCGTCTTCTTCACGAGGCCCGACCTCGTCGCGAGCACGAGGTAGTCGGCCTGCTCGTAGTCGCGCAGCGCAAGTACCTGAGCGATGCGCTCCTCGGGCTGGAAGGCGAGCATGTTCGCGACGTGCTGCCCCTTCGCGTCCCGGCCACCCTCGGGCAGCTCGTAGGCCTTGGCCCGGTACACGCGGCCGAAGTTGGTGAAGAACAGCAACCAGTGGTGCGTCGTCGTCGTGAAGAAGTGGTCGACGATGTCGTCCTCGCGCAGCTGCGCACCGCGCACACCCTTACCGCCACGGCGCTGCGAACGGTAGTTGTCCGTGCGGGTGCGCTTGGCGTAGCCGCCGCGCGTGATCGTGACGACGACCTCCTCCTCGGGGATGAGGTCCTCCATCGAGACCTCGCCGTCGAAGGGCAGGATCGTCGTGCGGCGCTCGTCGCCGAAGCGGTCCACGATCTCACCGAGCTCGGTGCCCACGATCTGCCGCTGGCGGTCCTCGCTCGCGAGGATCTCCTTGTAGTCGGCGATCTCGGCCTGGAGCTGGTCGTACAGCTCCTGGATCTTCTGCCGCTCGAGCGCGGCCAGGCGCCGCAGCTGGAGGTTGAGGATCGCCATCGCCTGCGGCTCGTCGACATCGAGCAGCTCGATGAGCCCGTCGCGCGCCTCCTCGACCGTGGGGGATCGGCGGATGAGCGCGATGACCTCGTCGAGCGCGTCGAGCGCCTTGAGGTAGCCGAGCTGGATGTGTGCGCGCTCCTCGGCCTCCTTGAGGCGGAAGCGGGTGCGCCGCACGATGACCTCGAGCTGGTGGGTCACCCAGTGGCGGATGAACGCGTCGAGGCTCAGGGTGCGCGGGACACCGTCGACGAGCGCGAGCATGTTCGCGCCGAAGGTGTCCTGCAGCTGGGTGTGCTTGTAGAGGTTGTTGAGGACGACCTTGGCGACCGCGTCACGCTTGAGCTCGATCACGAGGCGCTGGCCCGTGCGGCCCGAGGTCTCGTCACGGATGTCGGAGATCCCCTGGATCTTCCCGTCGCGCACGAGCATCGCGATCTTCTCGGCGAGGTTGTCCGGGTTGACCTGGTAGGGCAGCTCGGTCACGACGAGGCACTGGCGGTTGTGGATCTCCTCGACCTCGACCACCGCGCGCATCGTGATCGACCCGCGGCCCGTGCGGTACGCGTCCTCGATCCCGCGCCGGCCGAGGATGAGCGCACCCGTCGGGAAGTCGGGCCCCTTGATGATGCCCAGGAGCGCCTCGAGCAGCTCGGCGTGCGAGGCCTCGGGGTGGTCGAGGTGCCACTGGACGCCCTCGGCGAGCTCGCGCAGGTTGTGCGGCGGGATGTTCGTGGCCATGCCGACCGCGATGCCCGCCGAACCGTTCGCGAGCAGGTTCGGGAAGCGCGCGGGCAGGACCGTGGGCTCCTGCGTACGGCCGTCGTAGTTGTCGCGGAAGTCGACCGCGTCCTGCTCGATGTCGCGCAGCATCTCCATCGCGAGCGGCGCCATGCGGCACTCGGTGTAGCGCGGGGCTGCGGCCGGGTCGTTGCCCGGGGAGCCGAAGTTGCCCTGGCCCGCGACGAGCGGGTAGCGCATCGTCCAGTCCTGCACGAGCCGCACGAGGGTGTCGTAGATCGCGGTGTCGCCGTGCGGGTGGTACTTGCCCATGACGTCACCCACGACGCGCGTGCACTTCGAGAAGCCGCGGTCGGGGCGGTAGCCGCCGTCGTACATCGCGTACAGCACGCGCTGGTGGACGGGCTTGAGGCCGTCCCGCACGTCGGGCAGGGCGCGCCCGACGATCACGGACATCGCGTAGTCGAGGTACGAGCGCTGCATCTCGAGCTGCAGGTCGACCTGGTCAACCCGGTCGCGCTCGACCTCGGTGTTCTCTTCAGTCACGGATTGTCCCTCGTCCTCAGATGTCCAGGAATCGCACGTCGCGCGCGTTGCGCTGGATGAACGAGCGTCGCTGCTCGACGTCCTCACCCATCAGCACGGAGAAGATCTCGTCCGCGGCGGCCGCCTCGTCGAGCGTGACCTGCAGGAGCGTGCGGTGCTCGGGCGACATCGTGGTCTCCCACAGCTCGGTGTAGTCCATCTCGCCCAGACCCTTGTACCGCTGGACGCCCGCGTCCTTGGGCAGCCGCTTGCCGGCCTTGATGCCGTCCTCGACCACGGCGTCGCGCTCACGGTCGGAGTAGACGTACTCGTGCGGGGCGTTCGACCACTTGATGCGGTAGAGCGGCGGCTGGGCGAGGTACACGTGCCCCTGGGTGATGAGGTCCGGCATGTACCGGAACAGCAGGGTCAGCAGGAGCGTCTGGATGTGCTTGCCGTCGACGTCGGCATCGGCCATGAGCACGATCTTGTGGTAGCGCAGCTTGGCGATGTCGAAGTCCTCGCCGATGCCGGTCCCGAACGCGGTGATGAGCGCCTGGACCTCGGCGTTGCCGAGCGCCCGGTCGAGCCGGGCACGCTCGACGTTGAGGATCTTGCCGCGGATCGGCAGGATCGCCTGCGTGCGCGGGTCACGTCCGCGCACCGCCGAACCGCCCGCCGAGTCACCCTCGACGATGAAGATCTCGCACTCGGCAGGATTCTTCGACTGGCAGTCCTTGAGCTTGCCGGGCATCCCGCCGCCGTCGAGCAGGCCCTTGCGGCGGGTCGCCTCGCGGGCCTTGCGGGCCGCGAGCCGCGCGGTCGCCGCTTGGATCGCCTTGCGGATGATGTCGCGCGCGTCGTTCGGGTGGGAGTCGAGCCAGTCACCGAGCTGCTCGTTGACGACGCGCTGCACGAAGGTCTTGGCCTCGGTGTTGCCGAGCTTGGTCTTGGTCTGGCCCTCGAACTGCGGCTCGCCGAGCTTGATCGAGATGACCGCCGTCAGGCCCTCGCGGACATCGTCACCCGTGAGGTTCTCGTCCTTGTCCTTGAGCAGGTTCTTCTCACGCGCGTAGCGGTTCATGAGCGAGGTGAGCGCGGCGCGGAAGCCTTCCTCGTGCGTCCCGCCCTCCGTGGTCGAGATCGTGTTCGCGTAGGTGTGCACCGACTCGGAGTAGGCGGTCGTCCACTGCATCGCGATCTCGAGGGAGAGCATGCGCTCGGTGTCCTCGGCCTCGATCGAGATGACCTCGGGGTGGACCACCTCGTTCTTCTTCGCAGTGTTGAGGTGGGTCACGTAGTCGATGAGACCGCCGTCGTAGCGGTAGCTCACGGTGCGCTGGGACGGTGCGTCGGCGACCTCGGGGTCGATGCCCTCGGCCTCGCGCGTCTCGGCGCCCGTGACCTCGTCGTCGGTCCCGGTGTGCTCAGGGCGCTCGTCGGTCAGCGTGATGCGCAGCCCCTTGTTGAGGAAGGCCATCTGCTGGAAGCGCGAGCGCAGCGTCTCGAAGTCGAACTCGGTCGTCTCGAAGATGTCGCCGTTGGGCCAGAAGGTCACGACCGTGCCGGTCTCCTCGGCCGGCGAGTCCTGGGTGAGCGGGGCCTGGGGGACGCCGTCGGCGTACTCCTGGCGCCACACATGGCCCTGGCGGCGCACCTCGACCGCGAGCTTGCGCGACAAGGCGTTGACGACCGAGACGCCCACCCCGTGCAGCCCGCCCGAGACGGCATACCCGCCGCCGCCGAACTTGCCGCCCGCGTGCAGCACGGTCAGGACGACCTCGACCGCGGGCTTGCCCTCCGACTCGACGATGTCGACCGGGATCCCGCGGCCGTTGTCGTCGACGCGTACCCCACCGTCGGCGAGGAGAGTGACCTCGATCGTGTCGCAGTAGCCTGCGAGGGCCTCGTCGACCGCGTTGTCGACGACCTCGTACACGAGGTGGTGCAGGCCCCGCTCACCGGTCGAGCCGATGTACATCCCAGGACGCTTGCGAACCGCTTCGAGCCCTTCGAGGACCGTGATGTTGGAGGCGTCGTATCCGACTGGAGGCGTCGCGTTGTCGTTCGCCACGGGGCTTGGTGCTCCTCAACGTCATTACAGCGCGTGGTTCGGCCCAGGGGGGCGGATCAGTCCACTCGCCTGAAGATCCTGGCGTCACGGGCGGTCCGCGGCTCTCAGGAGGGTCGTTTCACAGTCTACCTGGCCCCATGGTTCTTCCGGGTTCTTCCACACCCTCGTGGGAGCGATTTCCGCGGCCGTCACACCCAGGTGTCGCGCTCGCCCCGCCCGGGCACCGAGAGCGGCCCCTTGCGAAAGCTCGGACCGACCGGCGCGAGCACCTTGACCTCGGACACGACACCCTCGCCGAGCTCCTCACCGAGCCGGGCGAGCATCGAGCTCGTGAGCATGCGCAGGTTGGTCGCCCATGCCGAGGAGCTCGCCCGCACCACGAGGCACCCGTCCTCGAAGGACTCGGGCACGCAGTGCTCGGCAACGTGCTCACCCACGATCTGCGACCACCGTGCGAACAGGCCACCGACCGTGACCTCGACCTGCCAGCCGCGCTCGACGAGCAGCCCCGCGGCCGCGTCCCCGAGCAGCTGGGGGTCGCGGCCCGAGCCCGCAAGCTGGGCCTCGACCACGGGCCGACGACGGCGTCCGGGCCGGCCCGGGGACAGCCCCTTGGCCTGGGCGGCACGCTTCGCGCGCTCGAGCGCGCGACGAGCCACGAGCGAGGGCTCGACGAGCCCGTCCCGGCTCGGTGGCTCGAGACCCGCGCGCCGGGCGCCGTCGTCGGACGCCTCACCGGACACGGCGCACCTGCCCACCCATGACGTCCACCCTCGCACCCTCGAGCTCCTCGGGCACGTCGCCCGGCACGGCCGCCGTGATGAGCACCTGACCGGCGCCCGCGACGAGCCGGGCGAGCCGGTCCCGCCGGCCCGTGTCGAGCTCGGCGAACACGTCGTCGAGCACGAGGATCGGCTCGCTGTCCTGGTACTCGTCCCACCCCGGCACGCCCGTGGTCATGAGCTGGTAGCACGCGAGCCGCAGCGCGAGCGCGAACGACCACGACTCCCCGTGGCTCGCATACCCCTTCGCCGGCAGGCCGCCGAGCTCGAGCGAGAGGTCGTCGCGGTGCGGACCCACGAGGCACACCCCGCGCTCGATCTCCTGGGGACGCAACCTGCTCATCGCCTCGAGCAGCCGCGCCTCGAGCAGGGCCGCCGACGGCGTCTGGTCGGCCTCGGCGGGCGGCGCGGCGTCGTCGGCGACCCGGTCGAGCGACGAGACGAGCGCGATGCGCGCCTCACCCTGCCCCGCGCTGACCTGCTCGTACGCACGCGCGACGTGCGGGGCGAGCGCCGTGACGAGCTCGTGGCGCACCGCGAGGATCTGCGCGCCGAGCGCCGCGAGCTTCGCGTCCCACACGTCGAGCGTGCGCAGGTCAGCGTTCCCGCGCGAACCCTTGAGGGCGGCCGAGGCACTCTTGAGCAGGGCTGAGCGCTGCTTGAGCACCCGGTCGTAGTCCTGCAGGGTGCCCGCCATGCGCGGGCGCACCATGACGGTGAGCTGGTCGAGGAAGCGCCGCCGCCCGTCCGGGTCACCCTTGACGAGCGCAAGGTCCTCGGGGGCGAAAAGCACCGTCCGCACGAGCCCGAGAACGTCGCGCACCCGCTGGACGGGTGCCCCGTTGATCCGGGCCCGGTTCGCACGGCGCGGGGTGATCTCGATCTCGAGCGCGGCCTTGCGCTCCCCGCGCTGGGCACGCACCCGCACGAGTGCCCGCTCGGCCCCGGCGCGTACGAGCGCGGCGTCCTGCGAGACACGGTGGCTCGAGAGAGTCGCGGCGTAACCGATCGCCTCGACGAGGTTCGTCTTGCCCTGACCGTTGGGACCCACGAAGGCCGTGACACCCGGCTCGAGCTCGAGCTCGACGTCGCGGTAGGAGCGGAAGTCGGTCAGCGCGAGATACGTGACGAACACGGCTCAGTCGGCACCTTGCGCGGGGCGGGTCGCGTGCCCCCCGAACTGGTGGCGCAGCGCGGCGACGGCCTTCATCGCGGGGGAGTCGTCCTGGCGCGAGGCGAAGCGCGCGAACAGTGCCGCCGAGATCACCGGGAGCGGCACCGCGTGGTCGATCGCCTCGTCGACGGTCCAGCGGCCCTCGCCCGAGTCGGCGACCCAGTCGTCGATGCTCGCGAGCTCGGGGTCCGCCTCGAGCGCCTCGACGAGCAGGTCCAGCAGCCACGACCGCACGACCGTCCCGCGGCTCCATGCCTTGAGGGTCCCGGGCACGTCGGTCACGACGCCCGACGCGCCGAGCAGCTCGAAACCCTCGGCGTAGGCCTGCATGAGCCCGTACTCGATGCCGTTGTGCACCATCTTCGCGTAGTGGCCCGCCCCGACCCCGCCCGCATGGACGAAGCCTTCCTCGCGGGGACCTGCGGGACGCAGCGCGTCGAACAGCGGCATCGCACGATCGACGTGCTCGAGGGCGCCGCCGGCCATGAGGCCGTACCCGTTCTCGAGGCCCCACACCCCACCCGAGACACCGACGTCGACGTAGCCGACCCCGCGCGCCGCGAGCAGCTCGGCGTGCTTCGCGTCGTCGACGTAGTGCGAGTTGCCGCCCTCGATCACGAGGTCCCCTTCGGCCAGGAGCCCGGCGAGCTCGCCGACGACGGCGTGCGTCGGCTCGCCTGCGGGGACCATGACCCACACGATGCGCCCCGGCGCCGGGACCGCCTCGACGAGCCCCGCGAGCGAGTCGACGTCGGAGACAGCCGGGTCGCGGTCGAAGCCCGTGACCTCGATGCCCGCGCGGCGCAGCCGCTCGCACATGTTGCCACCCATGCGCCCGAGGCCGACGAGTCCGACGTGCATCAGGCTGCGAACCGGATCGGGACGAGCAGGTAACGGTAGGAGCGGTCGTCGTCGCCCTCGAGGTCCTTCTGGCCGGTGAACTCGACAGGCTTGTTCGGGTGGGTGAAGGAGAAACGGACGAACGGGGTGTCGAGCGCGCCCAACCCGTCGAGCAGGAAGTGCGGGTTGAAAGCGACCATGATGTCCTCGCCCTCGAGCCGCGCCTCGATCGACTCCGAGGCCTGCGCGTCGTCACCCTGACCGGCCGCGAGCACGACCTGACCCTCGGAGAAGGCCAGGCGGATCGCGGTGTTGCGCTCCGCGACGAGGGCCACACGCTTCGCGGCGTCGATGAGGGCCTGCGTGTCGACCACCGCGTGGATCGGGGTCTCGTCGGGGAACAGGCGGCGCACCGCGGGGTAGTCGCCGTCGACGAGCAACGAGGTCGTGACCCGACCACCGGACTCGAAACCCACGAGGTCCACGCCGGACCCGGTCGACAGCGCGACGGTGACCTCAGGCGTCGAGCCGAGCGACTTCGCGACGTCGGACAAGGTCTTGGCGCGCACGAGCGCAGCAGTCGAGATGTCCGGGGAGGCAGGACGCCAGTCGAGCTCGCGCAGCGCGAGGCGGTAGCGGTCGGTCGCAAGGAGCGTGACCTTCTCGCCCTCGATCTCGACACGCACCGCGGTGAGCAGCGGGAGCGTGTCGTCCCGCGAGGCGGCGACGGTCACCTGGGCGACCGCGTGCGCGAGCTCCTCACCGTCGAACACCCCGACCGTCTCGGGCATCGCGGGGAGCGTCGGGTACTCCTCGACAGGCATCGTGAGCAGGGTGAACCGGCTCGCCCCGCACGAGACCTGGACCTTGGTGCCGTCGAGCTCGACGTCGACGGGCTTGTCCGGCAGCGAGCGCGAGATCTCGGCAAGGAGCTTGCCCGAGACCAGCACGGTGCCACCCTCGCTCACGTCCGCAGGGATCTGCGAACGGGCCGAGACCTCGTAGTCGAAGCTCGCGAGGTGCAGCACGCCCTGCGGGTCTGCCTCGATCCGCACCCCCGCGAGCACGGGAGCAGGCGGACGTGTCGGCAGGCTCCGCGCCGTCCAGGTGACAGCGTCGGCAAGGACATCGCGTTCCACGCGGAACTTCATTCCTCTTCCCTTCGTCCCACCGTCGTCAGGCGGCATCGCACGGCACTGGTGCGAAGACTACGCGAGGCCCACGACCCCACGCAGGCCTCTTGCACGCTGCATCGGGCGGGAAGGCCCGGCTCGCTCTTCGCTGGTGTGTGGAATCTGTCTCGAGGTAAGACTCGTCATCATCATCGGTCTTGTGGGAACTGTGGATCGGGGCCGAAGCTGCAGGTCACAAGGTTGATCGCGATGTGGAGGCCGCTGTGCGGCGAGCTGTGGGCCGCAGCGCCCGCCGTGGAAACCACAATCTCTTGTCATGGTCGTCCACGACGACGACGTGCCGGGTCCACATCCCAGGACCGGTCATCCACGGCTGTCCACAGGCTTGTACACAGGTGTGCACATTCGTCCTACGGCTTGGTGAGGCTGAGGTTGAGGGTCGGACCTGATCGCCCCGGTTTGTCCGGTTCGGTCAGCCTCGATGCTGCTGCTTGATCCGGTTCGTGAGTTCTGCGACCTGGTTGTAGACCGCCCGGCGCTCGCCGATCAGCTCGGAGATCTTGCGGTTCGCGTGCATGACCGTCGTGTGGTCACGACCCCCGAAGGCCTGACCGATCTTCGGCAGCGACATGTCCGTGAGCTCACGGCACAGGTACATCGCGATCTGGCGGGCCGTGACGAGCACCCGGGACCTCGAGGCGCCACAGATGTCGTCGATCGTCAGACCGAAGTACGCCGCGGTCTGGGCGATGATCGTCGCCGCGGTGATCTCGACCGCGTCGTCGTCCGTGATGAGGTCCTTGAGCACGATCTCCGCGAGCGACAGGTCGACCTGCTGACGGTTGAGCTGCGCGAAGGCCGTGACCCGGATGAGAGCACCCTCGAGCTCGCGGATGTTCGTCGAGATGCGCGAGGCGATGTAGCTCAGGACGTCGTCGGGCGCGGGCAGGTTGTCCGCGGCCGCCTTCTTGCGCAGGATCGCGATGCGCGTCTCGAGGTCCGGCGGCTGGACGTCCGTGATGAGACCCCACTCGAAGCGCGAGCGCATCCGGTCCTCGAAGCCGTTGAGCTGCTTGGGCGGGACGTCGGAGGTGATGACCACCTGCTTGTTCGCGTTGTGCAGGGTGTTGAAGGTGTGGAAGAACTCCTCCATCGTCTGTTCCTTGCCCTGCAGGAACTGGATGTCGTCGATGAGGAGGACGTCGACCTCGCGGTAGCGGCGCTGGAAGGCGCCGGCCTTGTCGTCGCGGATCGAGTTGATGAAGTCGTTCGTGAACTCCTCGGAGTTCACGTACCGCACCCGGATCGAGGGGTACAGGTTCTGCGCGTAGTGGCCGATCGCGTGCAGCAGGTGCGTCTTGCCCAGGCCCGAGTCGCCGTAGATGAACAGCGGGTTGTAGGCCTTGGCCGGCGCCTCGGCGACCGCGACGGCCGCGGCGTGCGCGAAGCGGTTGGACGAGCCGATCACGAAGGTGTCGAACTGGTAGCGGTCGCGCAGGAGCGGGTCACCCGTGCGTGGTGCCGCAGCATCGGTGCGGGGCGCGAGCGGGGCCGGTGCGGGTTCGGGCACGGGCTCAGGGCGGGGGGGCAGCGGCTCGGGGGTGTTGTCGGCGAGCTCGGAGTTGACCGTGACGGCGAACCTGGCCTCCCGGCCGAGGGCGTTGGACAGCGCGGCGTTGAGCTCGTCGCGCACCCGCATCTCGAGGAACTCCTTGGTCGCGTCGGTGCCGACCGCGATGAGGAAGGTCTCGTCGAGAAGGCCGAGCGGCGCGGCCATGCGCACGAAGGCGAGCTGGCGCGGAGTGATGTCGGGGCTGGCCTCGAGCTCGGCCAGAGCGTCCCCCCAGATCCGGGAGATGCTCTCGTCCTGTGCCGCCACCCTGACTCCTCTCCCTCGACACGACTGCTCTGCGCGACGGGACCCGTCGCGGCGTCCACACAGTTTTCCACAAGCTGTGTGCCGAGCGTCACCAGAACGTGACCATGGATCACGCGTACCCTGGTGCGGCCGGTCTGCAGGGGGCTCGGGCGCGTGAGCATTTGACCAGCCGAGCCGCCTCAGCGTACCGTGACGTCGCCGATCTTCGGTCCCGCTTGGCGTGCCCGCACAGGGTGTCCCGGTCCGAGCCGGTCGGCCCGAGACCTGTGCCGCACGAGCGGTGCTTCCCTGATCGACAGCTATTGGAGACTCCCGTGAGCAAGCGGACCTTCCAGCCGAACACCCGGCGCCGTGCGAAGACCCACGGCTTCCGCCTGCGCATGCGCACCCGCGCGGGTCGCGCGATCCTCGCGGCACGTCGTCGCAAGGGCCGCAGCGCTCTGTCTGCCTGACACGCGGGAGTGCTCCCCGCAAGTCACCGCATGCGCCGCTCGGAGGACTTCCGGGCCGCAGTGCGGGGCGGTGCGCGCGCCGGACGTGACGCGATCGTGGTCCACCTCGCTCCCGGAGACGGGAACGCGAAGGTGGGCTTCGTCGTCTCACGGGGTGTGGGCAACGCCGTGACTCGCAACCGCGTCAAGCGGCGTCTGCGCGCGCTCGTCGCCCACCACCTGAGCGAGCTGCCCGCGGGGAGCCGGCTCGTCGTGCGCGCCCACCCCTCCGCGGCGCGCACAGAGTTCGCCGAGCTCGACCGTCAGCTCGTCTCCGCGCTGGACCGTGCCCGTGCGAAGGTGACCACGTGACGTCGGCGTCGTGGTCGCGCGCAGCTCGAGGGATCCTCCGGCTCCCGAGCCTCCTGCTGCTCGGGCTCCTGCGGATCTACCAGCGCTTCATCTCGCCCCTGACCCCGCCTACGTGCCGGTACTACCCCTCGTGCTCGGCCTACGCGGTCACGGCGATCGTGCGCCACGGGGCGCTGCGTGGCACGTTGCTTGCGGCACGCAGGGTCCTGCGCTGCCACCCGTGGGCACCCGGGGGCGTCGACGACGTCCCGCCCGCCCGTCCTGACCGTCGCACCGCGTACGCGGTGACGTCTCACTGAGGAGTTCTCCCCCATGGACTGGTTCGACAGCATCCTCTGGCCCCTCATGGTGGCCGTGGGATGGACCATGGTGCAGTTCCACCGGCTGTTCACCGACGTCTTCGGCCTCGCCGAGGACTCGGGTGCCTCGTGGGTGCTGTCGATCGTCGGCCTCGTGATCCTCATGCGGATCATCCTGATCCCGCTGTTCTTCAAGCAGATCAAGGCCTCGCGCGGGATGCAGATGCTCTCCCCCGAGCTGCAGGCGATCCAGAAGAAGTACAAGGGCAAGACCGACCCGGCCTCCCGCGAGGCGATGGGCCGGGAGACGATGGAGCTCTACCGCAAGCACGGCACCAACCCGTTCTCCTCGTGCCTGCCGATCCTCGCTCAGTCCCCGATCTTCTTCGCGCTGTTCCGGGTGCTCTACTCGCTCCCGCAGATGGCGCGCGGCGAGTACCCCAACGCGACGAACCCGCGTGAGGCGATCGGCCTGATCACGCCCGAGGTCGCCTCGCAGATCAACGAGGCGACGCTGTTCGGCGCGAAGATCTCCTCGTGGTTCCTCTCCCCCGACGCGACCACCTCGACGCGGATCGTCACGGCCCTGCTCATCGTCGCGATGTCGGCCACGACCTTCTTCACCCAGCGCCAGCTCACGCGCAAGAACATGCCCGAGTCGGCCCTCCAGGGCCCGATGGCTCAGCAGCAAAAGATTCTGCTCTACGCCCTCCCCCTCATCTTCGCTGTCACCGGCGTGAACTTCCCGATCGGTGTGCTCGTCTACTGGACCACGACCAACCTGTGGTCGATGGGCCAGCAGTTCTACACGATCCGTCGGATGCCGATGCCCGGCTCCGAGGCGGAGAAGGCGTTCAAGGAGCGGCAGGCTCGCAAGGCCGCTCGACGCGGCATCCTCGGTCGTGGCGACGCCCCCCTGGTCGCCGAGCCCGAGCCCGAGGTCGACGAGCAGCCCAAGCCCGGACAGCGCCAGCAGCCCAAGCGCACGAGCCGGCAGAAGCGCAAGGGCAAGGGGCCCCAGCAGGACCCGCCCCCCGGAATCATCAGCTAGAGCCACCCCACGTTCCTAAGGAGCACCGATGACAAGCGAGACGCAGGCCGAGGACGTGCCGCGCACCGACGAGACCGTGGATCCCGAGGCGCCGTCGATCGACCGGCTCGACGAGGAGGGTGAGATTGCGGCCGACTACCTCGAGGAGCTGCTCGACATCGCGGACCTCGACGGTGACATCGAGATCGACGTCGAGAACGGCCGCGCCGCCGTCGAGATCGTCGCGGAGTCCGGCGGACGGAGCCTGCGCCGACTCGTGGGCGCGGACGGGGAGGTCCTCGACGCGCTCCAGGAGCTCACGCGCCTCGCGGTGCAGACCAAGACGGGTGAGCGGTCACGCCTCATGCTCGACATCGCGGGCCACCGTGCCGAGCGTCGCGCGGCGCTCGTCGCGGAGGCCGAGGAGGTCATCACTCAGGTTCGTGCGACCGGTCAGCCGGTCGCGCTCGAGCCGATGAACCCCTTCGAGCGCAAGGTCGTGCACGACGCGGTCGCCGCGGCGGGCCTCGTGAGCGACTCCGAGGGTGTCGAGCCGAGCAGGTACGTCGTCGTGAAGCCTGCGTCCGACTGACGCAGCCCTTCGCTCTGGGCGGCCGCTCCCCTGGTGGGGAGCGGCCGTTCCTGTTGTCGGGCCTTGGTCGAGAGCCGGGCGTCTCACGTGAGACGCGGTCGGTTTTCGAGCTCCAGCTGATCGGATCTCGTCGGGGTGCTGGGCTCGCGGCGACCGATGTTTCACGTGAGACGTGTGCCGTCACGTCGCTGAAGCTCCCCTGACACGTGGTGCCCCATGACGCATTGGGCGCGGGAGCGGTGCGAGCGATGACCGGTGACCCACCGGTCCTGGGCGCGGTCGAGTGCTCACGGCGCAACGCGTGCTGAGGGGTGGGATGGGTCCTCACGTCGTCGTGGTGTGGTGCGACCGCGTTGTTTCACGTGAAACGGCACAGGGCCTCAGGATGCGGTGAGACCCGATCGCCCGCCCGCAGAGGTCGACGGGGCCACCTTGTCGGCGGCGCCCGGGCGATCGTGACGGAGAGGATCGAGTGCGTAGCGAGCACCGGGCTCAGGTGCGGCGTTCGGAGGACGTCGCGGGGCGGGTCTCCCCGAGCTGATTCACGTCAGGCTCTCGCAGGTGCTCCCCTGATGTGTGTCGCGCGCTCGAGGCCCGCACCGGGGGCGATGGTGGTCCTCACAACCCAAGACAGAGAGCTCAACCCCCCGCCGTTTCACGTGAGACCACCCGGGCATTGTGGAGGCGGGCAGTCGAACTGCTGCAAGGGCCGAAGATCGGCAGGTGCCTTCGGCCGTGCATGATCGGTCCTGTCACCCGGGACAGGGGGTGCTGAACCCCGGGTCGTTTCACGTGAAACGCCGCCGCCGGGCGTGCTGGGCACAGGTGATATCGTCCGAGGGCGAAGGTCAGCAGTTGCTCGGGCAGCGCTGATCGGTCACGCCACCTGAGACAGGGCGAGCTGAACCCCGGTGCGTTTCACGTGAAACGCCGCCGCCGGGCGTGCTGGGCAGGATTGATCTCGTGAGGGCAGAGGTCCGCAGGTGTCTCGCGCGCCGCACGATCGGTCCCCGCCACCTGGGACAGGGCGTGCTGAACCTCGCGTCGTTTCACGTGAAACGCCACCGAGGTGGCGTGGCGGGGTGAGGGGATCTCGGCGAGGGCGAGGGTCGACAGGTGACTCGCGCAGTTCAGGATCGGTCAGTCTCGAGTGGTCGGACGTGACGGGGAAGCCGGGGTCGGTGCACGGACAGAGCGACCGGGAGTCGATGCAGGGCGGAGGTCGTCGAGGTGTGCAGGATCCAGGCCGAGCTGGCCCGCGCGAAGGTTCAGCAGGCACCCGCTGAACCTTCGGGGTCTCGAGCACACCTTGCGGAACTTCGACCCTTGCGGAACTTCGACGCTCGCCGATCGGGGAGCTCCGCGGTTGCTCCCCCACGAGGGATCAGCCGCGAGAGCCCAGGACTGCTGCGGGTGCGCGTGGCAGTTGCAGCGGCCGGGTACGCGGCACTCCGTCCGCGAGCATGCTGCGGGGCTGGCGCACGGCGTGTACGCCGAGCGATCAGCGCACGGCGTGCACGCCGAGGTACCAATGCACGGCGACTGTGCCGTGGAACCAGCGCGCGACATCTATGCCGGGACCCCACCGTCTCTGCCCCGACCCGCACCGGTGAGCCTTCCTGGCCAGGCGGGTGCCCGGTTCCGTGCGGCGGGGTCGTTCGGGACGTTGCTGCCGGGCACGTGCTCCCTTGGTCGAGTTGCGTCCGGCTTCCCGGTGGTGTGGCGGTCGATGTTTCACGTGAAACGGTGACGGGAGTTCGGTGTGGTCGGTGAGCGACGTTAGATTGTGCTGGCTGACGTGCGCCTGAGAGGACCGTGCACCCGAGAGGGCCGTGCACCCGAGAGGACGATGTGACCGAGACAGAGCTGGACCCGCTCGAGGGCGACGCTCGCCTGCCCGAGTACTTCGGAGCCGCGTGGCCCACGGTCTCCCGCTTCGCGGCCTTGCTGCGCGAGCAAGGCGAGCTGCGGGGGCTGCTCGGTCCCCGCGAGCAGTCGCGCCTGTGGGAACGGCACCTGCTCAACTCGGCGGCCGTGGTCCAGCACCTCCCCCGCACCGGGGCGATCGCGGACGTCGGCTCGGGAGCCGGGCTCCCCGGGATCGTCGTCGCGGCGATGCTCCCTGAGGCGGAGCTTGTACTGATCGACCCGATGGAGCGGCGCACCCAGTGGCTCGAGGAGGTCGTCGCGGAGCTGGGGCTGAGCAACGTCCGCGTGGTGCGCGCCCGCGCGGAAGAGCTCGACGGCGCACTCGAGGCAGACGCCGTCACTGCGCGCGCGGTGGCGGCGATGGACAAGCTCGCGCGTTGGTGCCTCCCGCTGCTGCGGGACGGGGGGACTCTCGTGGCGCTCAAGGGTCGCTCCGCCGGTGACGAGCTCGAGAAGGCCAAGTACGTGCTGCGCAAGCTCGGCGGCGACGCGGGCGAG
>JAJUHG010000010.1 GCA_029267995.1 Micrococcales bacterium | reverse complement strand
TCGCGGCGTTCGCGCCGACGAGCACGAGGATCACGATCGAGTCGACGAGCTCGCGGCTCACGACCGCCGAGACGACCGCCGCGGCGAGCAGCACGAGGATCATCGTGTCCTTGAGCTGCGTCGCGACCACGAGCCACAGCGAACGGCCGGGCGGCTCGGGGAGGGCGTTGGGGCCGTCCCGCTCGAGCCGCTCGCGCGCCTCGGCCGGGCTCAGGCCTGCGCGGCGCGACCCCGTGCGACCGAGGACCTCCCCCGGGGACATCGTGTGCCACGCCGCGGGGGCGCTCGTGCTCGGGGCCTGGGAGGCGTTCATGACCCTTCGAGCCTAGAGCCGCGCGGTGCGCCGTGCGTGGTGCGAAGGGCCCCGCTCAGTCGAGCTCGTAGTACTCGCGCATCGCGGCGAGGTATGCCTCGACCTCGTCCGCGCGGCGCTCGAGGATCTGCGTCTCGACCCGGGCGGTCGCGCGTGCGGCGACCGTCTGCACGTCGGACTCCGTGAGGCAGTCGAGGTGCGCGTCCGCGAGCTCGAGCTCCCAGCTCGCGAGCTCCGCGAGGCGCGGGTCGTTCGAGGCGAAGCTGCCGTCGGGGAACTCCTCGACGAAGCGCTCGTCGAGCAGCTCGGCGGCGTCGATGCGCACGCCCGGGAACCCCGCGCGCGACAGACACTCGCGGTAGAGGTCGCGCGCCTCGCGCACCTCGGGCTCCTCCTCGGCGACCTCCCACGCAGTGCGGACCTCCTCGAGCAGCTCGGCGAAGCGCACCTCGGGCGAGTCGTCGTCCGCGTCCTCGCCGTAGGCGTGGTCGAAGCAGCCCGTGCCCTCGACGCGCTGGCCCGTCGCGGGGTCGGTCTCCCCGAACAGCACGCGCAGGTACTCCTCGTGGGCGCTCGGCGAGAGCGACTGCTCGTACTTCATCTGCTCGGTCGGCTCAGGGATCTCGTCGTCCTCGGGCACCTCGGGCTGCGTGAAGTAGCCCCAGCCCTGCGTCCGCAGCTGCTCCTCGTAGTCGTCGAGGTCGACGTCGACCGCGGTCACGTCGCTCGCATCCGGGTGGTACTCGAACCCCGCCGCGCGCACGCACTGCGCGAGACGCTCCTGGCTCCGGTGCTCCCGCAGCTGCGAGATAGTCTCCTGCGACTCGCCGAGCTCGGCGTTCATGAGCGTCGTGAAGGGACTCAGGTCGACGTCCTCGTCCTCGGGGGAAGCCCCGCCCGAGCACGCCGCAAGGCCGACGACGACGACGGTGAGTACCGCCGTCCGGGCGAGGGCAGCACCTCGCGCGACCGTGCTACGACCTGCTTCCGTGCGCGTCATGGCGAGAAGGTAGCGCAGCCGTCCGGGCGCCGTCGTCCGCCTTGAGGGGGACATTCCACCCGCCGCTGCCCGCCCGCGGGGTGATTGTGGGTCCGGATCGCGGACGGCGGGCGTGCCCCCGCGAGCGCCGCACGCCCCCGACCTACACTCGCCGCATGATCTTCAAGGGTGTGGGAGACGGTCGGCCGTACCCCGAGCACGACTTCGACACCCCTGCCCGCTGGGCCGAGATCCCCCCGACGCAGGTACGCCTCGACGAGCTCGTGACGACCAAGCGGACCCTCGACCTCGACCATCTGCTCTCGGACGACTCGACCTTCTACGGCGACCTGTTCGCGCACGTCGTGCGGTGGAAGGGGACGATGTACCTCGAGGACGGTCTGCACCGCGCGGTGCGGGCCGCGCTCCAGCAGCGCCCCCTGCTGCACGCGCGGGTCCTCGAGCTCGGGCACGAGCAGTCCGCGAGGAGTGCCTCGTGATCGACTACCGTTCCTCCCTGTGACGATCGATCCGGACGCGCGAGCAGCGGCCGCGGCGGAGGCCGCCCGGCGACGCAAGCTGCGCCGCCGGCGCAAGCGTGAGCGGCAGGCCGTCATCTTCGGTGCCGTGCTCGCGAGCCTCGCCGCGATCGGCCTCGGTGCGGCCGCGGTGTGGACGGGGAGCATGGACGCACCGTTCGACCGCGCGTTCACGACGCTCGAGCCCTCCCCGTCGGTCGAGGTCGGCGCCCCGCCGTGCGTCCCCGAGGGGACGCTCCCCGTGCCGTACGGGGACATCACGGTCCACGTCTACAACGCGACGAGCCGCCCCGGGCTCGCGGGCAGCGTCGCAGACCTGCTCGGCCAGCGCGGATTCGAGATCGGCTCGATCGGGAACTTCTCGCTCAAGCTGCGAGGCACGGCGCGCATCGAGTTCGGCGCGGAGGGCATCGCCGAGGCGTACACCCTCGCGGCCCACCTCCCCGACGTCGAGCTGCGCTACGACGCGCGCACCGACGGCGTGATCGACCTTGCCCTCGGGGCGCGGTTCACCGAGCTCGTGCCGCTCAAGGAGGTCCCGCTCTCCGCGGTCGAGCCCATGACGGGGGTCGAAGGGTGCGTCCCGCTCGACACCGCGGTCCCCGGTGCGCCCCCGGCCCCGACGCCCGACCCCGACTCCGAGGGTGAGGACGCCGAGGGGGACGAGGACGGCGCGACCCAGTCGGAGGCCGAGGAGGAGGGGTGACCCTCCGCATCCGGCCGTACACCCCGGCCGACCGCGAGGCGATCGTCGAGGTGTGCGTGCGCACGGCCCGCGCGGGCGAGGACGCCCGAGGGCACCTCGACACCCCCGAGCTGTACGCCGAGATCTGGGCGCTGCCCTACGTCGAGCTCGAGCCGGACCTCGCGTTCGTGCTCGACGACGGCGCCGCGGTGCTCGGCTACGTGCTCGGGGTCGCGGACTCTGCGGCCTTCCGCGAGCGAGCCGAACGTGAGTGGTTCCCCGCCGCGCGCGCCCGCCACCCGCGCCGGCCCGACGAGGACCCGCGCGACGGCTGGCTGCTCGACATCCTGCACGCCCCGCTCGCCCCCGAGCCCGCGTGCGTCGACGGCTTCCCCGCGCACCTGCACGTCGACGTGCTGCCCGAGGCCCAGGGCGGTGGGTGGGGGCGCCGCCTCATCGCGACGCTGTGCGACGAGCTCGCGCGTCGCGGAGTCCCGGGCCTCCACCTCGGGGTCGCGAAGCAGAACACGCGCGCGCTGTCCTTCTACGCCCACCTCGGTCTCGAACGTGCCGGCGAGGGGCCGGGCGTCGTCTACCTCACGCTCCCGCTCACCCGGTAGGGCGACGACGCCCTGGGACGAGGCCACAGCCCCGCCCCAGGACGCATCGTCAGCGCGGGTCGGGGACGTCCGCGGGCGGGGTCACCGGAACCGCGGCGGGGGTCGCAGCCTCCTCGTGCGAGGTCCCGCGGCGGCGCGCGACGAAGCGCATGCCGTGGTAGACCACGAGCGTCGCGACGGTCGCGATCGCGATCGCGCCGAACACGAGGCCGCCCTCGGTCGCGAACTCGAAGCCCGCGATCGCGATCACGAGGCCCACACCCGCCGACATGAGGTTCACGGGGTCGCCGAAGTCAACCTTGTTCTGCACCCAGATGCGCGCACCGAGCATCCCGATCATGCCGAACAGCAAGGTCGCGGCCCCGCCGATCACCCCCGGGGGGATCGAGTCGACCAGCGCACCGAACTTGGGCGAGAGCGCGAGCAGGCACGCCCCGCCCGCCGCGACCCAGTACGCCGCGGTCGAGTACACGCGCGAGGCGGCCATGACGCCGATGTTCTCGGCGTACGTCGTCGTGCCCGAACCACCGCCCGCGCCCGCGAGGGTCGTCGCGACGCCGTCGGCGATGAGGGCGCGACCCATGAGCGGGTCGTAGTCCTCGCCCGTCATGGTCGCGACGGACTTGACGTGCCCGATGTTCTCGGCGATGAGCACGAGCACGACGGGCAGGAAGATCACGAGCACCGAGAGGTCGACCGTGGGCGTCGAGAAGTCCGGCAGGCCGAGCCACGCGGCTCTCGACACCTCGTCGAACGCGACCTCACCGCGCACGAGGCCCACGAGGTAGCCCACGACGATCCCGAGCAGGATCGACAGCCGCCCGAGGATCCCGCGGAGCAGCACCGTGACGAGCAGGATCGCGACGAGCGTCGCGGCCGCCGTGACCGGCGAGGCCTGAAAACCGGCCCCCGGGTCGTCACCGGACGGCGGGGCGCCCCACGCGACGGGCGCAAGGTTGAAGCCGATGAGCGCGACGATCGTGCCCGTGACGGCCGGCGGCATGAAGCGCTGGATCCACCGCGGCCCCGCGACGTGCACGACGATGCCCGCGACGGCGAGCAGCACGCCGGTCGCGAGGATCCCGAACAGCGCCGAGCCCATGCCGCCCGAGGCGGTCGCGGCCGCGATCGGGGCGAGGAACGCAAAGCTCGACCCGAGGTAGCTCGGCAGCCGGTTGCCCGTGATCAGCAGGAACAGCACCGTCCCGATCGCCGAGAACATGAGCGTCGTCGCGACGGGGAAACCGGTGATGATCGGCACGAGGATCGTCGAGCCGAACATCGCGAGCACGTGCTGGGCACCGAGCCCGATCGACCGTGGCCAGCTCAGACGCTCACGGGGCTTGACGATCTCCCCCGGGGTGACGACCTTGCCGTCACCGTGCTTGTCCCAACCGACGAATCCGAGCGTGCGGCGCAACCGCGCCCCTCGCGAGTCCTGTGTCATCCGGGCTCCTTCGCGCACGGGATCCCGCGCCCTGCGGGCCCGGTCGAACACTAGCGACGACGACGGCGCTCGTGGTCGCCTTCGTGCCGCGCGTCTCGACGCGACCCACGGACGGCCCCACGGTCGCCGTCGTCGTGGCTAGATTCTCCGTGTGACGAGCTTCGCGCACGACTCCCCCCGCCCCCCGCGCTGGTGGGCCCGTGGCCTGCTCATGGCCGTGGTCGCGGTGTTCCTCGCCCTCTTCGCGTGGTACGCGGGACAGCAGCTGCTCGGCCTGTTCGTGATGCTCGTGGTCGCGTTCTTCCTCGCGCTCGCCTTCGAGCCGATGGTGCTGTGGCTCGTGCGGCGCGGCGTGCGTCGCGGGCTCGCCGCGGGCCTCGCGATGATCGCGACGGCCCTCGCCGCGCTCGGGGTGCTCGGCCTGAGCGGGCAGCTGTTCGTCCAGCAGGTCATCCAGCTCGGCAGGTCCCTGCCCGGGGTGTACACGCGCACCCAAGAGCTCCTCGCCGAGCGCTTCGGCCTCACGGTGCCCGACGCGGACGAGGTCCTGCTCACCGCGGTCGAGCGCTGGGGCGAGGAGCTCGCGGGTCGCGCGCTGCTCGTGGGCTCGAGCATCCTCAACGGGATCTTCGCCGTGACGACCGTGCTCATCGTCACCTACTACCTGTGCGCCGCGGGTCCGCGCTTCCGCGCCTCGATCTGCCGCTGGCTCGCCCCACGCCGCCAGGAGGAGGTGCTGCGCGTGTGGGAGGTCGCGCAGGTGCGCGTCTCGGACTTCATCACGACGCGCATCGTGCTCGCGGCCATCGCGACCGTCGTCATGGTCGTGCTCCTCTCGGTGATCGGGACGCCCTACGCCCTCCCGCTCGCCCTGTTCACGGGCGTGGTCTCGCAGTTCGTCCCGACGATCGGCGTCTACCTCGGCGGCGCGGTCCCCGCCGTGATCGCCCTGTCGACCCAGACTCCCTGGCACGCGCTCGGCGTCGTCGTGTTCGTGATCGGCTACCAGCAGGTCGAGAACTTCGTGATCTCCCCGCGCGTCTCGGCCCGCACGCTCGAGATGAACCCGGCAGTGTCGCTCGTCGTCGTGCTCGCCTTCGGCGCGGTGTTCGGGTGGCTCGGGGCGTTCCTCGCGCTGCCCGTCGCGGCAACCGTCCTCGCGGTCGCGACGACGTACGTGCGCCGGCACGAGCTTGTCGACTCCGCGCTGTTCCGCGACCCGGGCAAGGAGCGGCTCGACCTGCGGCTGTGGGGTCGGCGGCGCGCCGACTGAGCCCTGCCCGGAAGGCGACGAATGTGCCATGCTGCACAGGACAGCCAAGATCTGAAGCGGAGAACCCATGACTGAGAACACCAACGAGCCGGGCCAGCCGACGCCCCCGCCCCCGTCCGGTTTCGAGGCCCCGGGACCGGCGACCCCGCCCCCGCCCCCGGCCGCTGCGCCCCCGCCGCCCGCCGCCGGTTACGCGGCTCCGCCGCCCGCACCCACAGGCCCGGGCGGTGTCACGAACACGATGGCGATCGTGACGCTCATCGCGGGTATCGCGGGCCTGACCTTCGTCCCGTTCATCGGTTCGATCGTCGCCGTGATCACGGGCCCGATGGCCGAGCGGCAGATCGCCCAGACCGGTGAGGACGGCGCCCAGCTCGCCAAGATCGGCAAGATCCTCGGCTGGGTCGGCCTCATCCTCGGCGCCCTCGCGATCGTCGGCGTGATCCTCTTCTGGGTCGTCTTCGCAGCGTCCGTCGCGAACGCCTAGGACAGCGTGCCGCGAGCCGCTGCTCGACACGCGACGCCCGGGACCGTGTGGTCCCGGGCGTCGTTGTCTGTGCTGTTCCTCGCGGTGCATGCGTGGCACTGGCGCGTGATCGTGGTCGACCCCGGGGTCGGCTTCGGCGACGTCGGGCTCTACCAGTGGTGGGCATGGGATGCCCTCGAGCGGGGCACGTGGCCCGTGCTCGACCACGCGTGGGTGTACCCCGCGCTCGCGGTGCTGCCCGTCGTCGCGCCGGGGCTCGCCTCGACCGTCGAGTGGGCGCCCTACGCCTCGGCGTGGATGCTGCTCGTGACCGTCGCGAACGCGGTCGCGACCGTGGCCCTTGCGCGGCGGTCCCGGCTCGCGGCGGTGTGGTACCTGCTGTTCCTCGCCCTGCTCGGGCCTGTCGCCTTCGGGCGGCTCGACGCCATTGCGGTGCCGTTCGCCGTCGTCGGGCTCCTCGCCGCGGTGCGCCGTCCGCACCTCGCCGCGGTGCTGCTGACCGTCGGGGCGTGGGTCAAGGTCGCGCCCGGGGTGCTCGTGCTCCCGCTGCTCGTGGTCGCGCGGCGGCGCGTGCGGGACGTCGTCGTGCCCGCAGGGCTCGTGTGCGTCGCCGTCGTCGGGGCCGTCGCGGCAGGGGGCGGGATGCGCAACGTCGTGAGCTTCGCGAGCGCGCAGGAGGGGCGCGGGCTCCAGCTCGAGTCCGTCGCGGCAACGTGGTGGGTCGTCCAGTGGGTCACGGGCGGCGACGGTGGGGCGCACTACGACGAGGACCTCATCACGTGGGAGGCCGTGGGCCCGGGGACTGGCGTCGCGGCCGAGCTGCTCGGGTGGTTGCTGCCCGTCGGGGTGGGTCTCGTGACGTGGGCCGCGTGGCGGGCACGCGCGCGCCTCGCCCCGGCCGAGCTGCTCGCGTGGTCGGGACTCGCGCTCACGCTCGTGCTCATCGTGGTCAACAAGGTTGGCTCGCCGCAGTTCCTCACGTGGCTCGCCGCGCCCGTCGCGGTCGGGCTCGCGCTGTGGTCACGGGCGCGGGACGACGGCGCGGCAGAGGCGAGCGAGGGCGCGCCGTTCGGCTGGCCGCTCGTCGCGGCGTGGTGCCTCGTGCTCGCGGCGCTCACTCACCTCGTGTTCCCGCTCGGCTACTTCGGGCTCGTCGCGGGCGATCCCGCGGTCGGATGGACGCTCGTGGCCCGCAACGTCCTGCTCGCGGCGCTGCTGTGCGCCGTCGTCGTGCGACTCGCCGTCGTCGGCCGGCGCACTGCCGTCGTCGGCCGGCGCCGAGCCGCCCGCGAACGAGGCGCGGGCGGCCGGTCGGACTGACGACCTGGCTCAGCCGAGCCGGGGCACGACCTCGCGCGCGACGAGGTCGAGGTGGTCGAGGTCCTGCAGGTCGAGCGTCTGGAGGTAGATCCGCTCGACGCCCTGGGTGCGCAGTGTCTCGATCTGCTCGACGACCTCCTCGACCGTCCCCGCGAGGCCGTTGCGGCGCAGCTCGGCGGGCTCGCGGCCGATCGCCTCGGCGCGCCGCACGACCTCGGCCTCGTCCGCGCCCGCGCACAGCACGAGCGCGACCGAGTAGGTGAGCGAGTCGGGGTCGCGGCCGGCCGCGGTGCACGCCTCGCGGACCCGGCCGAACAGCGTGGGGATCTGGTCCTTGGGCGGGAAGCTCGCGTTGTACTCGCTCGCGAAGCGGGCCGCGAGGGCAGGGGTCCGGCGGGGTCCGCTGCCGCCGATGATGATCGGCACACCCGCACGGTCCGGGCGGGCCGGGTCGCGCTGGACGGGCTTGGGCAAGGCGGGCGAGTCGGAGAGCTGGTAGTGCTCGCCGTCGTAGTCGAAGGTCTCCCCGAGCGGGGTGCCCCACAGGCCCGTGAGGATCTCGAGCTGCTCGGTGAGCGGGCCGAAGCGCTTCGCGGGGAACGGGACGCCGTACGCGGCGTGCTCGGCCTCGAACCAGCCGGCGCCGAGCCCGAGCTCGACGCGCCCGCCGGACATCTCGTCGACCTGCGCGACCTGGACCGCGAGCATCCCGGGGAAGCGGAAGGTCATCGAGGTCACGAGCGTGCCGAGGCGGATGCGGCTCGTCTCGCGGGCGAGCGCCCCGAGCGTGACCCACGAGTCGGTCGGGCCGGGCAGGCCGTCGCGGTCACCCATCGCGAGGAAGTGGTCGGAGCGGAAGAACGCGCTGAACCCAAGATCCTCGGCCGCCTTCGCGACCGCGAGCTGGTCAGCGTACGAGGCGCCCTGCTGGGGTTCGGTGAAGATGCGAAGGTCCATACGTCGATCGTCTCATCGCGCGAAGGACGCCCGCGCCGGGAGCCCTTCCGGGGCGCCGCCGTCGGCTGGGAGCATGGGGCGCGTGACCGTGGCCGCACCCGCCCTGCCCGCTCTGCCCGTGACGACATCGCCCGTGCGGGCGCTGCGCGTGCTCGCGAACGACGTCGAGCCTTCCGCCGACCCGCGCGGCGAGGGGCTCGCGGGCGCCGCTCCGCAGACGCTTGTCGAGCTCGTGCGGGTGCGGCGCGTGACGCACGTCGTGCTCGGGGCGCACGGGGCGGGCGACGGTGGCGCGGTCGACGCGTGGACGGGACGCGCGTGCCGGGTGCTGCGGGGGCGGCGCACGTCGGTGTCTGCGCTCGGCGGGGAGGCGGGGTGGCTCGGTGCGCGCGGTGCGGGTCACCCAGCCTTCGCGTGGGTGCGAGCGGCGCTCGCGCTCGGACCGTTCCACCGCGTGCACCTCGACCTCGCACCGTGGGAGCACCCGGGCTGGGCGGACGGGCACGGTCCGGTGTGGCACGCGTACCTCGCGGCGCTCGACGCGGTGCGGCTCGGGGCACGCGGGCTCCCGGTCGACGTCGACGTGCCGTGGTGGTTCGCGAGCACCCCCGCCGACGACGGCGCGACGCACCTCGAGCACGTCCTTGCCCGCGCCGCGCGCGTGACGGTGCTCGCCGGCTCGCCGGATGCCGAGAAGGTGCTCGCGCGGGTCGAACCTGTCGCGCGGGCGTGCGAGGCGCGGGGGCGGGAGATGTGGGTCGGGGTCGACGCGGCGGCGTTCGCGAGTGCGGGGGCGGTCGAGGGTACGGGCGCCGCCGTGCGTCGCGGGATGCAGGCTGCGCGGGCGTACCGGGGGGTCGAGGTCCTCGACCACGCTGCGTGGCTCGAGATGCTCGAGCGCGGGGGCGAGCTCGTCGGAGCCTGAGTCGAGCGCGGGCTCGAGTGCGCCGCGCGACCGCCCCGAGATGCCGTTCTCGTCGCCAAGGAGTGACTCACCACGCGCGGGCCCGCGCCTCGCACGTTCGCAGGGAGGCCGCTCGCACGACCTCGCGAGCGGCTTTCTGACGATTCGAACGTGTGTGTCAGTGGGTCTATCTAGTGTTGCGGTATGCCCCAGTTCGACCCGATCTCCGGCCGCGAGGCTGAGCCGGCTGATCCGCTCGCAAGCTCGCGCCCCGCGTGGCACAACGCTGCGCCGAGCGTCGAGCTCGCGACCGCGCTGTTCGAGATCGAGGAGCGCGGGACCGACGCGCTCGACGACTATGCGCTCGTCGAGCTCGTCGCGGCCGCGCAGCGCCTCTCCTCGTGGGCGCACCACCTCGCGGCGAGCGCCGCGGGCGCGTTGAGCGACCGGGAGTCGATGGAACCGCCCGCAGCCGGGATGGTGACGAGGTCGCTCACGGCCGAGCGTCTCGCGGGCGAGGAGGTCGCGATGCGCCTCGGCTGGACGCCGCGCGCGGGGCAGCGGCTCGTCGAGGAAGGTCGGCACTATCGCACGCACCTGGTCGAGACGGGTGAGGCGCTGCGGCGTGGGGACATCGACCCGAGCAAGGCGAAGGCTCTGCGCGAGACGCTCGCCGACGTGCCATGGCAGCTCGGCCTCGGCGTCCAGGAGATCGTGCTCCCCCATGCGCCGCGGCGCACTCCGGCGCAGCTCGCGCGCGACGCACGCGCCGCGCTCGTCGACCTCGACCCGCACGAGGCGCAGGAACGCCGCGAACGAGCCACGAAGGACCGCTACCTCTCACCGCCCAAGCCTCTTCCGGACGGCATGGCCGGGATGTGGCTGCGGACCACGGCCCTCGACGCGAAGGCACTGTGGGACGCGGTCGACGCGGGGGCTCGTGCGGCCCGCTCCGCGGGCGACCCGCGCACGCTCGAGCAGCTGCGGGCAGACCTCCTCGTCGAGCGTTCGCTGCACGAGGCGCGCTGCTCCGACCCGCTCGCGAACCGGCCCCGGGCGGGCAGCCCTGGTTCCCGGTGCCGCACCGCGGTGCGGGTCGACGTGCGCGTGCTCGTACCCCTCGCGACCGTCGTGGGCACCTCGGAGGACCCCGGCTTCCTCGAGGGCTACGGGACGATCGACCCCGAGCACGCGCGAGCGCTCGCACGCGGCGGGACGTGGCGCCGGCTCGTCACCGACCCCACGACGGGCACGGTGCTCGACGTCGGGCGCACCCGCTACACACCGCCCGCGGACATGAGCGAGTTCGTGCGCTTCCGTGACCTCGAGTGCGTGCACCCCGGGTGCAGCGCGTCGGCGTGGACGTGCGAGCTCGATCACACGGTGCCGTTCCGCCCGAACTCGCTCGAGGGTGGCGCGACCTCGGTGGACAACCTCGCTCCCTTGTCGAAGGGATGCCACCAGCTCAAGACGCACGGCGGTTTCACCGTGCGACGCTCCGGCTTCGGAGAGTACGAGTGGCGCACCCCGACGGGGCACGTCTACCGCGCGCCGGTGCGGTCCGCGATCGGGTCGCTCGACGGGCGCAACATGATCCACCCGCACCGGCACGAGCTCGAAGAGATCTCTCCGCCCCGACCACCGACCGGCGGCAACCCGCCCCGAGCACTCGGCCCTCGTCAGGACGACCGAGCGGGAGATGATGACGCGGAACCACCTGACTCAGAAGAACCCCCGCCGTTCTAGACGGCCCAGCCGGTATTGACGCTCCAGCCGGTCTCCACGGTGCCGCTTCGCCGTCCTCGCGCTGCACCGCCCCACGCACGCGGCTCGACCCTGTCCACGCGGATCGACCCTGCCCGCGGTGCCCGCGGCGTGCCGAGGGCCTAGCGAGCGTCCTCGTCGAGCAGGACCGACGCGTCGGGCAGGAGCGCGGGACAGGTCCCGTTCTTCGAGGTCAACCGCTCGAAGTGCCACGGCTCGTTCGCGAACACCTGGCACAGGCCCCACCTCGCCCCGTGCTCGCCGAGCCACGCCGCACCTTCGTGCGGACCGACGTCCACGGCAAGCCCTTGGACGTGCGCCGAGAGCTCGGGCGGGAGCACCCACCGGGACGCCTCGACCGTGCTGCCGTGCTCGTCGAGCGCGGCCCGCCACAGCTCGTCCTGCTCGCTCGCGCTACGCAAACCCGAGGTCACCCGCAGCTCGACACCGTCACGCTCGGCAGCCCTGATCGCCCGCTCGACCGCCCGCTCGAGCGCCGGGTCGAGCACCTCGGCCTCAGGGACCGAGTCGGCGACCCACGGTGCGAGACCCGAGAAGTGGAAGGCAGCGGCCAGCGAGACGAGCGCAAGGATCGGAGCGATCGCGTCGCGGAGCCGACGGGTGCCACGAGAGCGGCCTTCGGGCCTCGAGGTGCTGGCGGCGGGCCGGTCACGGGGACCTGAGAGGTTCGAGGCTTCGCGCGGCGTCGGTCGCGAGGGTGGGATCGAGGGGGGCATCGACGGCGGGACTGGGCGTGAGTGCCCCGGTCGGGGCGACGAGGGGCGTGCCGGCACGTGGGGGTCTTCGCGCTCAGCCGAGCGCGATCCCGCCGAGGATCTCGACCGCGGCCTTCGCGACGACGGCGAGGAGGAAGAGCAACCCGCCGAGCAGCGTCAGGGTCACGGCGCCGACGACGAGATCGCGCACGAGCACGGGGTGCTGGGCATCGTGGTGATCGGTGTAGGTGGTCATGCCTCTACGGTGCTCCGCGCGACCCCCGCGGCACATCGGCGCATGGCAGGATTCTGCGGCTCCCGGACGTCATCCGGAGAGCGGACCTCGCGGCTCGCGTCTCGTCCCGCAGGAGGAGAGCACCGCCGGGCAAGGCGGAGTACGCCGTCCCGGAGGGGCGCCGTCCCGCAGGGGCGGCGAGCCCGCGCGAGGGCCCGACTACCTCTCGAGCACGCGCGCGAGCTGGTCGAGCGCGGCGAGCGGGTCGGGCCCGGCCGGGATGAGGACCGCGGTCGAGACACCACCCGCGCGCTGCGTCTCGAGGTGCGCCCGAGCGACGTCGGGCGGCCCCGCGATCGCGAGCTGGTCGACCCACGCGTCGGGCAGACGGCGTATGAACTCCTCGCGCGTCGCGCACTCCGCGCGCAAGCGCCGGAAGTCCTCGGCGTAGGGCAGGGGGTCGATGTGCACGGCCCAGTCCGGCTCACCGATGAACTCCAGACCCGGCCGCACGAGCTCGCGGGCGCGCGCGACGTCGTCGTCGACGGCTGCGACGTTGTAGGTCACGACGTGGTGGTCCTCCCCCGCCCCGATGAGGTCGAGCGAGGTGCGCAGGTACTCGGGCGTGATCGGCTCGGCGAGCACGGTCCCGTCGGCGATCTCCCCCGCGAGCGCGAGCGAGCGCGGGCCACGCACCCCCGCATAGATCGGCGGCGCGACCGCGGGCGGGGCCTCGATGCGCACCCCGTCAAGCTTGACGTAGCGCCCGTCCACCGTGACCGTCTCGCCCGCGAGGAGCGCGCGCAGCGCGATGACCTGCTCGCGCAGCAGGGTGATGGGGCTCGCGGGCCACGCGCCGACCTGCTGCATCCAGCCCTTGATCCCGTGCCCGACGCCCACGTCGAGCCGCCCGGGGAACATCCCGGCGATCGTCGCGAGGTCCATCGCGGCGAAGCCGACGTTGCGCGCCGCGACGGGCAGGATCCCGATCCCGACGCGCACCCGCTCGGTCGCCGCGAGCACCGCGGACGCCTGGGCGATCCCGCCGTGGAAGCCGAGGTCCTCGACGACCCACACGGCGTCGAAACCGAGCTTGTCGGCCTTGCGGGCGAACGGCAGGACGTCGGCGGCTGGCAGGTGACGGGGCAGCATGACGCCGACGGCGATGTCCTCGCGTGGCGTCGTCGACGGAGAGGTGCTGGTCATGGCGGCACCCTACGCCGAAGCTCGCCCGAGCCCGGTCGCCGCGCACCGGCTCGTCGTGCCGCTCGAGCTGCGAGCGGCGGAGAAGCCACCGCGCCCCACGGCTCGACGCGCGCGAGGCGCGGATCGACGCCAAGGTAGGAGCCATGACCTCCTCCGTGCACGGCGCCGCCCGCGGCGCGGCCGACCATCCGCTCGTCGAGAGGGGCGCCCGGCTCGGCTACGCCGCGAGCGGGGTCGTCCACGTGCTCCTCGGGTGGCTCGCGGTCCAGCTCGCGTGGGGGTCCTCGTCGGCCAGCGCCGACCAGACCGGGGCGCTCGAGCAGCTCGCCGAGAACCCCGTGGGTGCGGTGCTGCTGTGGGTCGTCGTCCTCGGCTTCGTGCTGCTCGGGGTGTGGCAGGCCGCCGAGGCGGTCGTCTCACGCGAGACCAAGGACCGCATCAAGGCCGCCGCGAAGGCGGTCGGGTACCTCGCGCTCGCGGCCACGGCGTTCCGGGTCGCGACCGGCTCGGGCGGCGGGGACAGCAACGAGCAGGCCTCGAGCATCACCGCGACGATCATGGAGAACCCGCTCGGGCGCATCGCCGTCGGGATCGGCGGGCTCGTCGTCGTCGGCGTCGGGGTGTATCACGTGGTCAAGGGGTGGAAGCGCACGTTCCTCGAGGACCTGCGCTCCCACCCGCGGCAGGGCGTCGAGCTCGCGGGCCGGGTCGGCTACGTCGCGAAGGGTGTCGCGCTCGGCGTGCTCGGGGTGCTCTTCGTCGTGGCGGCCGTCCAGCACGATCCCGAGACCGCGGGCGGCATGGACGCCGCGCTCGCGGCGCTCCTCGACCTGCCGGCCGGGCCCGTCATCCTCACGGCCGTCGGGCTCGGCATCGCCGCGTACGGCGTCTACTCCTTCGGCCGCGCGAGGTACGCCAAGGTCTGAGGCTCGCGACGAGCGCGCCGTCTCAGTCGCTCGCGAAGAGCTCGATCGCGACGCCGCCCTCGGCGCCCTCGATCGTCCCGAGCAGCGTGCGCCGGGTCAGGTGGGCGAGGGGGGACGACGACGGCGCCTCGAGGGTCGCCACGGTGCGCGCCACCCCGTCACGGATCCACCCGCGGTTCGAGATCTCGACGAGCGAGCCGTCCGGGCACCGCAGCGAGTACCGGGCCTCGACGTGCGCGAGGCCTTCCTCGATCTCGGTGTTCCAGTCCGCGCCGCCGGGCACGACCTCGCCCGAGAGCTCGGCTCCGTCGGGGCCGACGGCGGTCCACGTGCCACCCGCGATCGGGATGACGCGGCGCACACCCATCGTGATCGCCCCGACCTCGAGCGCGTCGTCGACCAGGACGTGCAGGCGGACCGCGCTGCGCAGCACGGGGGCCGACGACGGCGTCCGCGTCACGAGGCATCCTCCGACTCGACCCGCGTGAGCGCGGCCCCGAGCTCGCGGTAGGCGCCGTGCGCGACGATCCGCGCGGCGGGTGAGACCTCGGTGTGGTCGAGGAAGCCGTGCAGCTGGCCGATCGCCCGGATGGTCGCCACCGGTGCCCCTGCGGCGCGCAGCCGGCGGCCGTACTCCTCGGCCTCGTTGCGCAGCGTGTCACCCTCGGCGGACAGGATGATGCCGCCGGGCATGCCCGTCAGGTCCGCGTCGACGGGGGTCGCGAGCGGGTGGGAACGGTCGGCGTCGTCGGGCAGGTAGGCGGCGTTGAAGACCCGTGCCATCGCCTCGGGGATGCCGACGGCGGCCATCTCGTCCATCGACGGGTAGTGCCGCACGAAGTCGATCTTCGGGTAGGCGAGGAGCTGGAAGACGACGTTGACGTCGTCGACCCCGACGGACTGCATGGCCGCGGCCGTCGCCATCGCGCCGCCCGCAGACTCTCCGCCCACGGCGATCCGCTCCGTCGCGAGCCCCCAGCGCTCACCGTGGCGTGCGACGTACGCGACGGCGTCGAAGGCGTCCTCGACCCCCGCGGGGAAGGGGTGCTCGGGCGCGAGCCGGTAGGTCGCCGTGACGACGGGGACGCCCGCGACCTCGGCGAGCTCGGCGGCGTCGTGGTGCGCCTTGTCGAGGTCGCCGAGCATCATGCCCCCGCCGTAGAACCACACGGCGACGCCCCGCACGCCCTCGGCCTGCCGCGCCGGGCGGTAGAGCCGCGCGGAGATCGTCCCCGAGCGCCCCTCGAGGTCGATCGGCTCGACCGAGCCGTCGAACGGCCGCGCCGCGAGCTGCTCGCTGTCGCGGCGCGAGCCCTCGCGCAGGAGGTCGACCTTGCGCTGCAGGGGGACGGACTCGTCGAAGAGCTCCTCGGGCATCGGGGGCAGCGTCGCGAAGAACGCGGCGATGTCGGGGTCGGTCTGGAAGGTCATGCCTCTCCTGTCGTGGTCAGCCGGCGAACCGCACCGTACGGACGCGGTGCAGCACGAGCGCAGCGGCGAGCCGCGCGCGCCCGAGCCCCGCACCGACGCGGAAGCCGAGGATCGTCTCGACCTGCGCCTGGCGGGCCTGGACGGTCGAGTGGTGCAGCCCGAGCAGCTGCGCCGCGGCCCGCACCGAGTCGGTCAGGAGCAGCGCGTCGAGCGTGTCCTCGCCCCACTGCTCGGCCATGACCTCGGCGACGGCCGCGAGGTCCTCGTGGTCGACCGCGGGGTTCGCGTCCGCCGCCTGGGCGAGCGCACCGAGCGCCCCGAGGTCCGACCAGTGCGTCACGGGCGAGACACGTGAACCGACGCGCAGCGCGAGCTGGGCCTGCGACCACGAGCGGTCGAGCTCGCGGATCGGGCCCGGGTCGCCCACGCCTGCCCGGCCCGCCGGGTCGGGGGCCGCTGCCTCGACGATCGCGGCGAGCATCGGCCCGACCTGCGTCCCGAGCACCGCCGAGCGCGCGTGCGTCGGCGCCGCGTCCGCGGGCGCCGCGACGACCTTGACGAGCGAGCCCTCGCGCAGCCGCAGACGGCGTGCTGCCTTGCGCCGGGCGTCGTCGGTCGACGTCGCCGAGAGCAGGACCTCGATCGCGCCCGCGTCGTCGAGGTCGAGCGGGCTCACCCGCTCGAGCGTGATGTGCAGGCCCGAGGCGGCGCGCTCGAGCAGGAGGGCGTCGTTGACCCCGGGCGTGCCGGGCCGCTCGAGCCACACGATCCCGCCCGAGCCGTCGCCGAGGTCCTTGTGCGGCCACGAGCGGGCTGCCTCGGCGGTCTCCTCGACCGGGAGCCGGTTGCCCTCGCCGTCGACGCGCACCCAGATGCGGTGCACGGGGTGCGCGAAGCCCGCGGGGAAGCCCGAGAGGACCGCGGCACCGCGCACGAACGGCTCGATCCCCGCGCCCTGCTCGAGGAGCGTGTCGAAGAAGGTGATGATCTTGAGCGCCGCCGAGGCACTCTCGTCGAGCGCCCCGAGTCGCTGCAGGAGCTCCTTCACGCCAGCCCCTTCCTGACCTCGTCCACGCGTCGCTGCGATCCTACGCGCGGCCCGTGAAGCCCAACCGCCGGTCCATCCACGAACGCAGCGCACCGGCCGAGGCCCGCGCGAGCGCCGTGTGGTCGAAGGTCTGGAAGCCGTGGAAGCCGCCCGCCCACACGTGCAGCTCGGCCTCGCCGCCCGCGGCCCACAGCTTGCTCGCGTACTCGACGGCCTCGTCGCGGAACACCTCGGCCGAGCCGACCTCGATGAACGCGGGGGGCAGGCCGCGCAGGTCCGCGCACCGCGCGGGAGCGGCGACGTACGGGACGTCGTCGGCCCCGTGCAACGGGCCGAGGAGCGAGCGCCAGCCGAGCTCGTTCTCCTGCCGGTTCCACATGCCGCGCGGGAACTGCCGGGCCGAGACCGAGTCGTTGCGGTCGTCGAGCATCGGGGCGAGGAGCAGCTGGCCGCCCACCCGGGGTCCCCCGCGGTCGCGCGCCATGAGGCACACGCTCGCGGCGAGGCCCGCGCCCGCGCTGATGCCCGCGACGAGACCCGCCTCGAGATTGACCCCGAGCCGGCGCGAGCTCTCCTCGAGCCACACGAGCGCCGCGTAGCAGTCCTCCTGCGGCGCGGGGAACGGGTGCTCGGGGGCGAGGCGGTACTCGACCGTCGCGACGACCGCGTTGTAGTGCTCGACCCAGTCGAAGATGACGTCCGCCCCGCTCCACCGGTTGCCCATCATCATCCCGCCGCCGTGGATGTACAGGATCACGGGGCTCGAGGGCCCGCGGTCCTTGCGGTGCACGACCGAGACCGGGACGTGGGCACCGTCGTGGCTCGTCGCGGTGCCCTCGACGACGACGAGGTCACGCTCCTTGATCTGCTCGAGCACCTCGAGCGCGACCTGAGCCTCCTCGGCACGCTTGACGGCGACGTCGTCGATCCCGATGGGCGAGGGGTCGCCACCGAGCTGGAGGGCGAGCGCCGCGGCGAGCTCGGGGTCGAGCGGAGGGGCGGCAGGAGAGGAAGTCACGTGAGTCATCCCTTGACCGAACCTTGCAGGAGTGCCACGACGAACTGCTTCTGGAAGATCGCGAAGACCGTGATCGTCGGGAGCATGATGAGCAGCGCCCCTGCGGACAGGAGCACGATGTCGGTGCCGTACTGGCCCTGGAAGGCTCCGAGCGCACCCGCGACCGTGCGCATGAGCGGCTCGTCCATCATCACGAGGGCGATGATGAACTGGTTCCACGTCCACAGGCTGTAGAGCACGAGGAGCGTCGTCAGGGCGGGCCGCGCGAGCGGCAGGTGCACGTGCCACAGGGCACGCCACCAGCCCGCGCCGTCCATCTCGGCCGCCTCGGTGATCTCCTTGGGCACCCCCTGGAAGTGCGCGCGCATCCAGAACACCCCGAAGGGCAGGTACAGCGCCACGAGCGGCATCGCGATCGCGAGCCTCGTGTTGAGCAGCCCTGCGTCCTTCATGAGGTGGTACAGCGGCACGATGAGCGACTCGAAGGGGATCGTCAGACCCAGCAGGAGCACCACGAAGGCCACTCCGCCGAAGGGCACGCGCAGCACGACGATCCCGTAGGCGGCTGCCGTGGCGAGCACGAGGCCCACCGGCACCACCATGAGCACGAGGATGAGGCTCGAGGTCATCAGGGTCGGCAGCTTCGACATCTCGAAGGCCGTGATGAAGTTGCCCCATGCGGGGTTGGTGGGCACCTGGATGCCCGTGGGGTTCGAGCCCGCCGGCTGCAGCGCCGCCGAGAGCATGCCCACGAAGGGCAACAGCGTGAACACCACGAGCATGAGCAGGACGATGCGGCCGAGCAGCAGCTCGCGGCGCGAGGACCGAGTGGCGTTCACGGGCGCTCCCTCATGATGCGCTGGAGCGGCAGGACGAGAGCCAGCACGAGCACCATGAGCACCACGCCCATGGCCGAGGCCGCGCCCACCCGCGCCTGGTTGAAAGCCAGCTGATAGATGTCCACGCCGGGGACCATGGTCGAGCCGCCGGGCCCGCCGAGGGTCATGGTGTAGACGACGTCGAAGTTCGCGAGGGCCGCGATGAGCGTCACGGTCAGGCACACCGTGAGCTCGCCTCGCACACCGGGCAGGGTCACGGCGAAGAACTCACGGATGGGCCCGGCGCCGTCGACGCGAGCGGCGTCGTAGAGCGCGGGGTCGATCTTGGTCATGCCGGCGCTGAGCAGCATGGTGCACAGGCCGATGAGCACCCAGGTGCCGACGATGCCGATCGCAGGCAGGGCAAAGGTGAAGTCCGCGAGCCAGGCCCGAGCGACCTCTCCGAGCCCGATGGCGCGCAGGAACTGGTTGACCGCGCCGTCGGAGGAGTACAGCCAGGTCCAAGCGATGCCCGCGCCTACGAGGGGCACGACCTGCGGCAGGAAGAGGAGGGTCTGCGAGGCGCGCGACCAGCGCGAGTTGAGCCCCCGGATCAGCGTCGCGGCGATCAGGCCGAGAGCGATCGACAGGAACGAGTAGAAGAAGATGAGCTTGAAGGCGTTGGCAAGCGCCGTGACGCGGCGCGGGTCGCTGAAGACCTCGACGTAGTTCGCAAGGCCCACCCACGTGGCCTCGCCGATGCCGTTCCAGCTGTAGAACGAGTACTGCACGGACTTGGCGAGGGACTGCAGGGTGAAGAACCCGTAGACCGCGAGCGCGGGGAGCACGAAGATCCAGGCCGCCCAGGGACCGCGCCGCTGCCCTCCGCGGCGCGAGGTACGGCGGCCGCCGCCGGCGGCAGGGCCGGAGCCCTGCGCGCCGACGACGACCTGGTCGAGCTTGGTCACCGCCCGAGCTCCGTCTCGTACGCCTGCTGGACGTGCGCAGCGAAGTCCTCGGGGGTCATGCGACCCGTGATGAGGAGCTGCAGGTCCGGACCCAGGGTCGAGGTGAGGATGCCCGCGGTGGCGTTGCCGAGGAAGTCGATCGCGCCGTCGTCGTCGGCCACCACGGCGGCCGCAGCGAGCGTCTCGTTGATCACGGAGCCCTCGGGAGCGACCGGCGGGTCGAGCTCGGCCGGGCCACCGGGCGTGGAGCCGGTGTGCTCGAGCACGATCTGACGCGCCTTGGCGTCCGTGTGGACCCAGTTGAGGAAGTAGGCGATCGCGTCCTTGTTCTTGGCGTTCGCCGGGATGACGTAGGTCGCAGGGGCGGCCATGGCGACCTTCGGCGAGTCGGCCGTGACACCCGGGAAGGGGAAGAACCCGAACTCGCCAGGAGCGTTCGTGGTGAAGCCGCCGGCCTCCCAGTCGCCGCTGAAGTGGAAGAGGCCCTCTCCACCGGTGAAGCTACCGACCGCGGTCGCGTAGTCGATCGCGTTGACGTCCTTGGGGAAGTAGCCCTTCTCCGACCACTCCTGGAGCTTTGCGGCCGCCTCGACGGACGAGGGAAGGTCGTAGGTCGCGCCGTCCTTCTGGTAGATCCAGTCCTTGACCTGGTCGAGGCCCTCGAGCTGGTTCTGGATCATCTGGAGCGGGAAGGCGTAGGTGAAGTCCGCGTTGCCGAGCATGATCGGCGTCTCGCCTGCGGCGACCGCCTTGTCCATCGCGGCCTCGAGGTCGGCAATCGTGGCGATCGGGATCTCGATGCCGAGCTCTTCGGCCTTCGCCTTGTTGTAGTAGACGCCCGTGACGTTGTAGCCGACGCCGAGCGCGTACAGCGAGCCGGAGCCGCGGGCGCCGGTCTCGTCGACGCGGACCTGGTTGAGCGTCCCCTGAGGCCAGTCGTTCCAGCCGTAGGCCTCGGCGTAGGGGTCGAGGTTGAGGAGGATGCCGTCCTTCGCGGCGGACTGGACCGTGGGGAAGCGCATCAGGTCCGGGGCGTCCGGGCTCGACATGATGCGCACGGCGTTCTGCGCGAGGTTCTGGAAGCTGTCCGAGCGGATCTTGAAGCTCACCTGCGGGTGCTGCGCGGTGAACTCCTCGAGGAGCGCGTCGAACTGGTCCGTGAAGCCGGACTCGAGGTACAGGTCGAGCTCGACCGGGTCGGCCGAGAGCTCGGTCGGGACGCCCGAGGAGGGCTCTTCCCCGGCAGGGGCCGAGGAGCTCGAGGACGAGGAGGTGGACGGCGAACTGCTCCCGGGCGGGGAGCACGCGGCCAGGGTCAGGGCGAGCGCGGCGCCACCGGCCATGAGCACGGCGGAGCTGCGACGGTTCTTGATGCGCACGGCTTCTCCTTCGAAGTGGTACACGCTGCTGTCGACCCATCGTCGCAGTCAGATGGCGGGTGGCGGCACCGCCACCAGCGAGCAGATCTCCCGAAGCGATCCGCCACATGGCGGAACCCTCCCCCCTCCCAGCCATGAAGTCGGCAGTTCGCCGCAGAATCGGCAGCTCGCAGTACCGATTCGACGGCGAACTGCCGATTTCGCGGAGAGAACTACTCCGGCACCTCGCGGGGCCGCGTGGCCTCGAGCAGGCGGCCCGCGATCTCGTGGAGCTCGGCGCGGACGTCGTCGTCGGCCTCGAGCTCGTAGCCGACGCCCGCGGGGATCCACACGAGCGCGAAGGGCAGCTCGCGTGCGTCGCGGCCCTCGACGTGCCACGCGGTGCGCCGGTGGTCGACGGCCGCGGCACGACGCGCCCACGGGCCGAAGACGGCGCGCACCTCCTCGACCGGCATGTCGAGCACCGCACGCGCCTGGACCGTGGGCTCGGTGAAGCGGCTCGCGGCGGACCACACGAGGTCGTCGATCTCCTCGGGGCGCAGCGGGCGCGGGGCGAACCGGGCGCCCGTGCGCCGCAGGCCGCTCATCCGTTCGGCGCGGAAGGTGCGCCAGTCCTCACGGTGCAGGTCCCACGCGAGCAGGTACCAGGCACGTTCGGCGGGTACCACGAGGTGCGGCTCGACGTGCCGGCGCGACTCGTTGCCGTCCCACGCGGTGTAGGCGAACCGCAGCCGCTCGTGGTCACGGCACGCGAGGGCGAGCTCGCCGAGCACCTCGGGAGCGACGAGCGGACCCTCGGGGCCCGTGGGCTGGAACTCGGCCATCGCGGCGACCTTGCGGCGCAGGTGCGCGGGCAGCACCTGCTCGAGCTTCGCGAGGGCCGACAGGGAGATCTCGGGCCCGCCTGCGAGACGCTGGATCGCCGCGAGGCGCAGCCCGACGGCCATCGTCACGGCCTCCTCGTCGGTCAGCAGGAGCGGGGGGACCGCGCTGCCCGCCTCGAGCCGGTACCCGCCCTCCGCGCCGGGCGCGGACTCGATGCGGTAGCCGAGCTCGCGCAGCCGTTCGACGTCACGTCGCAGGGTCCGGGGCGAGACGCCGAGTCGCTCGGCGAGCTCGGGCCCGGTCCACGAGCGGTGCGTCTGCAGGAGGTTGAGGAGCGCGAGTGCACGCGCCGTCGTGCTCGACATGTTTCTCAGATTGTCACGGCCTGCGGACAGGAACTGACCGCATGGGGGTGAACCGTGGAGGCATGGCACCAGACACCGTCATCTCGACCGACAAGCTCACGAAGCGGTTCGGGGACCTCGACGCGGTGCGCGACCTCGACATCGAGGTGCGCCGCGGCGAGCTCGTCGCCTTCCTCGGACCCAACGGCGCAGGCAAGACCACGAGCCTGCGCATGCTCACGACCCTCCTTCCCCCGACCTCGGGCTCGGCGCGCGTCGTCGGCCACGACATCACGACCGAGCAGGCCGCGGTGCGTGCCTCGATCGGCTACGTCGGCCAGGGCTCGAGCGGGAGCCCCGCCCAGCGCGTGCGCGACGAGCTCGTCGTCCAGGGCCGCTTCTTCGGCATGAGCCGCGCGGCGGCCGGCGCACGCGCCGACGAGCTCGTCGATTCGCTCGGCATCACCCCGTTCGCCGACAAGCAGGTCCAGCACCTCTCGGGCGGGCAGAAGCGGCGCGTCGACATCGCGATCGGCCTCATGAACGCCCCGACCCTGCTGTTCCTCGACGAGCCCTCGACGGGCCTCGACCCGCAGAGCCGCGCGAACCTGTGGCAGCACATCACCGCGCTGCGCGCCGAGCACGGCACGACCGTGTTCCTGACGACCCACTACCTCGAGGAGGCCGACCGCTACGCCGAGCGCGTCATGGTCATGGACGCCGGCCGCGTGATCGCCGACGACACCGCCCCCGCGCTCAAGGCGAGCCTCGCGGGCGACACCGTGACGATCGAGGTGGGTGAGCCGCACGAGGCCGCGCGGGCCGCCGTCGTCGTCGAGGAGGTCCTCGAGGCACGACCCACCGTGACCGGGACCGAGCTCACCGCTGCCGCGGCCGACGGCGCGCGACGCCTGCCCGTCGTGCTGCGCAGGCTCGCCGACGACGGCGTCCTCGTCACCTCCGCGACGTGCATCCCCCCGACCCTCGACGACGTCTTCCTCGCGCTCACGGGTCGCACCCTGCGCGAGGCGCACGCCGAGACACCGACCGACACCCCGCAGGGAGGCCCCCGATGACCACGACCACCGTCACCGCACCACCCGCCACGGCGGCCGCACTCGCCCGGCCCCGGCCCGCACGCGACACCTGGCTCGTGCTCGTGCGCGAGCTGCGGCCCGTGGTCCGCGACCCCTTCACCGTGATCTTCTCGCTGTTCCAGCCCCTCGTGTTCCTCGGGCTGTTCGTCCCGCTGCTCGTCGTGCAGACCGGCCAGGCCACGGCCGAGGTGCTCACGTGGTTCGTGCCCGGGGTGCTCGTCATGATCGTGCTGTTCGGCACGGGGGCGACGGGCTCGAACCTGCAGTACGAGATCATGTTCGGCTCGCACGAGCGCACGCTCGTCGCACCGATCTCCCGCTCGGCCCTGCTCGTGGGGCGCGCGCTCAAAGAGGTCGTGCCGATCGTCGTGCAGTCGCTCGTGATCGTCGCGATCGCCCTGCCCTTCGGGTACCGCGCGGACCCCCTCGGGCTCGCGCTCGGGATCGTGCTGCTCGCGGTGTTCGGCGTCGGGCTCGGCTCGCTGTCCTACACGCTCGCGCTCAAGACCAAGTCGAACGAGTGGGTGTTCTGGGCGGTCCAGCAGTCGCTGATCTTCCCGCTGCTCATCCTCTCGGGCGTGCTCCTGCCGCTCGAGGGTGCACCGGGGTGGATGCGGGCGGTCGCCTCGGTCAACCCCGTGAGCTGGGTGACCGAGGGCGAGCGTGCGCTCCTGCAGGGTGAGCTCGTCTCGGGCACGGTCGGTGCGGCCTTCCTCGCGGCACTCGTGCTCGCGGTGCTCGGCCTCGTGGTCGGGATCCGCGCGATCCGCCGCAGCGACTGACCAGCCTTCCCCGCTGCCCCCGCCCGCCCCGCTGCCCCGCCCCCCGCTGCTGCACCGCTGCCCGCCCGCCCCCTTCCGCCCGTGAAGTCGGCAGTTCGCCGTGGAATCGGCAGTTCGCAGTACCGATTCTGCGGGGAACTGCCGAGTTCGCGCGGGTGGGGGTGCGGCGGGCGGGATCGGGGGGCGGGGTCGGTGGGTGGGGGATGGGACGGGGCGGGTTATGCGGTGCGGCGGGCGGTGGCGCTCGCGGCGCCGAGCCACGTGTGCGGGTTGCGGTCCCAGCACCAGCCGAGCTTCGCGCTGCGCTGCGAGATCCACACCGCGGGCACCCGCTGGTTGGTGCCCGTGCGCGAGCCCATGAGCGAGAAGCACCGGTTCTTGCGCAGCCGGTCGGGCCGCACCGTCACGAGCGCGACACCCTCGGCGATCGTGAGCGGGGTGCGGCCCCGCTCGCGCACCGTGGCGAGCGCGTCCTCGGGCCGCACGTTGCAGAACTCCGAGCCGACGTCGATCCCTGTGAGCAGGTACGCCCGCGCAGCCGGGACCTCGACACCCTCGATCGGGCGGTACGTCGCAAGCTCCTCGCGGTCGATCACGCTGATGCCGCGCTTCGCGCCGAGCCGCATCGCGGGCACCGCGTCGTTGACGTCGGGCACGTCGAGCACGAGTACGAAGGCGACGTCGTCGTCCTCCTCGACGGAGGGGTGCGCGAACGTGTCGCCCGCACGCTCGACGAGCTCGCGCAGCGGTGCGACGAGCTCGATGAGCCCGTCCGCGTCGAGCCCGAGGAGCGCCGCGACGCCCGACTCGACGTAGGTGCGCACCTGCCGGTCGAGCTCGGCGACCGGGGAGGCAGCAGGGTCGAAGGCGGTCGACGACGGCGACCTCGGCGCCGTGACGGTCGCAAGTCCGGCGTCGACCTCGGTGATCGTGGTGGACATGCGGGAGCCTCCTCGAGGGCACGGGGACGGGGGCGGTCCTGGGTCAACGAGCCACGCGCGCGGGGTGTTCCGTGCGAGCCGACGCGAGGAGCGCCGTCGTCGTACGGTGGGCCGCATGGGAACGCGAGAGGTGACCCCCACGCTCGGCGCGGCGCTCGAGGTGCTCGACGGGAAGCGCCTCGCGGTGCTCACGGGCGCGGGCATCTCGACGGACTCGGGCATCCCGGACTATCGCGGTCCCGACTCCCCGCCGCGCAACCCCATGACCTTTCAGCAGTTCGTGGGCGACCCCGCGTTCCGGCGTCACTACTGGGCCCGCAACCACGTGGGCTGGCGGCACGTCGGACGCACCCTGCCCAACGCGGGGCACCGCGCGCTCGCACGGCTCGAGGCCGACGGCGTCGTGCATGGGGTCATCACCCAGAACGTCGACCTGCTGCACCAGGCCGCAGGCTCACGCCGCGTGATCGACCTGCACGGGCGCTACGACCGCGTCGTGTGCCTCGACTGCGGGGCGGTGATCGGCCGCGCCGAGCTCGCCGAGCGGCTCGAGGCGCTCAACCCCGGGTTCGTCGAGTCCGTCGGCGCGGTCGCCGACATCGAGATCGCCCCTGACGCGGACGCCGTGATCGAGCAGACCGCGCACTTCGTGGTCGCCGACTGCGAGCGTTGCGGCGGGGTCCTCAAGCCCGACATCGTGTTCTTCGGCGAGTCGGTGCCGCGCGAACGTGTCGCGCGTGCGGTCGCGCTCGTCGAGGAGGCCGAGGCGCTGCTCGTCGCGGGCTCGTCGCTCACCGTGTACTCGGGCCTGCGGTTCGTCCGCCAGGCCGCCGCAGCGGACCGACCCGTCGTCATCGTCAACCGGGGCACCACACGTGGGGACCCGCTCGCAACGGTCAAGGTCGAGGCCGGGACCTCCGAGACGCTGAACGCGCTCACCGAGCTCCTCCCCCCTTACCGGCCCCTCCCGTCGAACCGGTGAGGCCCGTGCGCGCGGACGTAGCAGAGCGCTGAGGCGCGACCGTCAGGGACGCTCCCAGTCAGCGACCCGTCCCGGGACCACGGTCATCATCGGGTGCGGCAGGGGCGCCTCGCCCACGAGCGCCTGACGCGACATCTCGACAACGACGTCGGGCGAGCGCTGCTCGAGCTTCGCGAGCAGGTGCGCCCACTCGAAGCCGAGCTGCCCCGTACTCACCTCGAGCGACGCGCCGTCGTCCGACCGCTCGATACGGGTGCGGTCGAAGCGGTAGCCGCGCCGGTCGGCGTCGTCGGCGAGGAAGGACAGGTACCGCCCGACGGCAGCCGCAGGGTCGGGCAAGACGCGAAACCTCTCGAGCTGCGGGTGGCGGGTGTAGCCGCGCGTGCGGCCGAGCAGCACCGCTTGCGCGAGCAGCGTCTCGCGCCAGCAGGCGATCAGACCCTGCCGGTCGAGCTGCCCGGGGTGCAGGCTCCAGATGCGCACGCCGTCACGGTACGCGCTCTTCGCGTGCGGCGAGCCGAAGGCCGGCACCGGAGATCACAAGGAAGAGGACCCCGGCGACCAGGAAGATCGCGGCGAGCGACAGCGTCTCGAGGCTGGCGCCGGTTGTGGCGAGCTCGTCCTCGTCCGACGCGTCGTCGTCGCCGCGCGTCTCGTCGTCCGCAGCCCCGTCGTCGTCCGGGGCCTCTTCGTCCGGGGCCTCTTCTTCCGGAGCTTCGCCCTCGTTCGGGGCCTCCTCCTCGGGGGGCTGCGCGGGAGGAACCGGGACGACGACTCTCGCCGCGACGTCCCCGGCGCTCACCGTGACGATGAGCTCGCCGACGCCGCGCGGCGAGTCGATCCGCACCGCGTACCGGCCGACCGGATCCTCCGTCACGGGGCCCACCGACTGCGGACCGTCCGTCGCGAACCGGACGTCAGCACCGGGCACGAGGTTCCCGAAGGTGTCGGTCACCGTCGCGACCGCCTCGAAGGAGGCCGTCCCCCCACCGGCAGCGCGCACCCCAGC